>JBMYQZ010000037.1:0-16658 GCA_049601855.1 Limisphaerales bacterium
ACTCGGTGTCATAACCGAAAGAGCCTACCGTCGAAGTGAGCCGCCGGGCGAATCACCCGGGGTATGGCTGGTTATCAGGTCTGACGGAAAAGAGCTGGTCCCGGTTGGCTCCACTGGCTTGGTAGCTCCATCACGGTCTCTTTCCCAAAGTGGAAGTGAACAAAGAATCCGATCCGCCGCGGTAGTAGGTCGAACCTACGCGAAACGCACCAATAGCCTCCCCGGTGCGAAAGAAATCGATATGGACTGTGCCCGTAGTAGTCGTCAACTCAATGCTCCCCAAGACCTGCCACTTGGCTGGTGATGTGTCCTCACGAGCGTCGTGCAATAGGGCAAGCACTGCCGAGTGTGATGATCTGGGAATGTCCAACTCATCTCGTCCCATTCTCCGTAACTTTCGTGGTTGAACCTTTGGTCCATCCTTTGCCTTTTCCAAGATCTTCCTCAGAAAACAAATTTCTCACAGATAGTGATACGGATGGGGAAAGGAGTAAACGGGGACACGTGGGGCGAATTCAGATTGATGAATGGAGATTTTCGAATTCTGAAAGTGGGAGGTGGGGGCAGTTCGCTTACGCTTGCTGCTACGGTGGAGGCGGTGGCTTTGTGTTCGCAATTCGAATGGCGGCCGTTAACTTCCCGGCGTGAAAAACATCTCGCGACTCTTCGCGTTACTTTTGCTTCCCACGCTCGGGGCCGCCGCTGGCGTGCGCGATGGGTTTGACAGCGCCAAACATCCGCAGCGTCAGGCGTTGCGCGGCGAATGGAAATTTGCCGACCAGACCGCGTTCTGCGTTTCGGATCCGGACGACTACAAGAAGTACAAGAACCACGGGCCGATCCTGCGCTGGCCCTGCAAGTTTATCGACGGCACGGTGGAGTTTGAGATCAAGCCGAAGGACTGTCAGCGCATCGTCATCACCCTGAACGAAGAAGGGCACGTCTTTCGCATTTCGCTGAACGACGAACAACGGACCCGGATCTTTGGTTGGATCGGTCGTTCGTCAAAGACCAACAAGCCGAAGACGATCGCGCAGGATGGCGTGCCCACTGCCAAAGCGATCAGCGGGCAGTGGGTGAAAGGCCGGCTGGTGTTCAAGGGTGACGTGGCCCAGGTGAAAATCGGTGACTATTCCGCGCGCCTGAAACACGCCTCGATCGGGCGCAAGAAGGGCGAGTTCACCATCAGCTTTGCGTTGGGCGAATGCTCTTTCCGCAATGTCTCCGTAACCCCGGCGGACTGAAGGATGAATACCGAAATCCGCAAACTGCTCGACCAAGGCCTCGCCATTCCGGCCTGCCCGTTGGTCCTCGATGCCGATCGTTCCTTTGACGAGGAGAAACAACGTCGGTTGATCTCGTACTATTCGGCCGCGGGCGCCGGCGGACTCGCCATTGGTGTGCACACCACGCAGTTCGCCATCCGCGAACCGCAGCACCAGCTTTACGAACCGGTGCTGCGCGCGGCGGCCGAGGAAATGACCCGGCTCGATGCCACGCGAGAGAATCCCTTCGTGCGCGTTGGCGGCATTTGCGGAAAGACGGAACAGGCGGTGAGCGAAGCCGGTATCATCAAGGAACTCGGTTTCCACGCCGGCCTGTTGAGTCTTGGTGCGATGAAGGGCGAAGCGGAGGATGACATTCTCGCGCACTGTCGCGCGGTCGCGGAGGTCATCCCGGTGTTCGGTTTCTTTCTGCAACCTTCCGTCGGCGGTTGCGTCTTGCCGTACAGCTTCTGGCGCAAGTTTGCTGAGATCGAGAACGTCGTCGCCATCAAGATTGCCGCTTTTGATCGCTACCAGACGATTGACGTCATCCGGGCTCTCGCCGAAGCCGGCCGGGATGACGTCGCGCTCTATACGGGCAATGACGACAACATCGTCATGGATCTTCTCACGCCTTATCGCTTTGACGTGAATGGCAAGCCGGTCGAGCGTCGCTTCGTCGGCGGCCTGCTCGGACACTGGGCTGTGTGGACCAGCACGAGCGTGGAGCTTCTCAAACGTTGTCAGGCCATCACCGCGGCCAACGAACCGGTGCCGCAGGAGGTGCTTCGGCTCGCCAATGAAGTCACGGACTGCAATGCCGTATTATTCGATGCGGCCAATGACTTTCGCGGCTGCATCCCGGCACTGCACGAGGTGCTTCGCCGCCAGGGTTTGATCGATCAGATCGGTTGTCTTGATCCGGAGGAAAAACTGAGTCCCGGGCAACTGGAGGAGATCGATCGTCTCTATCGTGCCTATCCACATCTGACGGACGACGAGTTTGTCCGCGATTGGCTCGCCGACCAATAAGGGTGCATCCCGGAGGCGAGATCAGCCCGGTCGGGAGTTCAAAGTGGTGCCGGTTTTCAGCCCGCATTGCTGGTTGAGAAGTTGAATACCAGCATCATTGGCCTCGCTCTCCGGTCGCCGCGGGCACGGGCAACAGAACCTCCGGCTTTGTGCTGCCGATATTCTGAGCCACAACGATATCCACCCCACTTCCCGGTTTCGTTTTGGCGGTATTGACGGTAGTTTGGTTCGTAGCCAATGGCATCGCAGAACCTCAAATTCAAACTCGCGAAAGTGCTCATCGCCGCCGCCTGGGCGGACGGTCGGCTTGAGAATGAGGAACTGAACACGCTGAAGGACTTTCTCTTCGGCATTCCGGATATCGGCCAGGAAGACTGGCAGCGATTGATGACCTACCTTGAGAGCCCGATCGGTCCCGACGAATCCCGGTTGCTGCTCGACGATCTGCTGGCAGAAGTCAAGGGACGCAAAGATCGGGCGATCGTCTCTGAAATGCTCGACAAGCTCGTCGCTTCCGACGGCGTGGTCTCGCCGAGCGAACAGGCTTTTGTCGATGAGGTGATGACGGAGGTAAACGCCCGCGGCGGACTATTCCGCGGCTTGAAGAACCGGATGAAGAGCCTCTTGGGATCACGTTCCCATTCGCCTTCGACGGCACGCGAGGAGCAGGTCGAGGATTTCGTGAACAACGAGGTCTTCCACTACCTCGTGCATGTGAAAGGCAATGAAGGAACCGTTCGTTTGCCCGAGGAGGAAGTGCGCCGCATGTGCCTGTCCGCCGGCTTGATGGCCTGGGTGCTGCACAGCGATCTGATCATTGATGAAGAGGATCGCGCTGCCGTCGAAGGCGCGCTCATCGATCAATGGCACGTGAGCAAGCCAGAAGCGGCAGCCGTCGCCGAGGCGGCCTGCGAACGCGCCATGAAGGGCATCGACTTCAATCGTCTTTGTCGGACTCATTTCGAAATCGCCGACCCGGCCGAATCGCTGGCGCTGGTGAAGCAGATTTCAAAGATGGCTCATGCCGCCACCAATGGGCGCCCCAAGAAACTTGAAGGCGTCCAAGCGGTCGCCGAGCGCCTCAAGTTGCCCGCGGCGGTGCTCTGAGAATCCGTCGCTCGCTTGATTGCCACGCGGTGGCTCTCACATTGCAATCCAAGCCATGGTAGGATGGGCAACCTGCCCGTCTCATTGCGCGAGAAACGGGAATTGAGGGAACGGAACTATTCGCGGCTGAACTCAGCCTCGGCCGGCAAGACTCGCGATTTCAGGCGGGCAGGTTGCCCATCCTGCGGCTCTGTGAGGAAACTGTTTGCCTCCCGGCGTTGGTCCCGCCACCGTGCCCGCTCGCGTATGAAGAAAGCAGTGCTCACCCTTTTTGCCGCCGCCTTGACGGCCGTCGCCGCGGACAAGCCCAACATCGTCTACATCATCTGCGACGACCTGGGATACGGCGACATCCATTGTCTCGCCCCGAAGACCTCCAAGATTCCGACCCCACACGCGGACAAGCTGGCGTCTCAGGGCATGATATTCACCGATGCGCACTCGGGTTCATCGGTATGCACCCCGACTCGCTACGGGATCATGACGGGACGCTACAGTTGGCGCACACGATTGCAGAAAGGCGTGGTGACCGGCTATGCGCCGAGCCTCATCGCGAAGGATCGGATCACCGTTGCCAGCTTTATGAAATCACAGGGCTATCACACCGCGGCGGTTGGCAAATGGCATCTTGATTTCCAATATTTGAATCCCAAGACCGGCGAGGCTTATACGCAGAAGAAACACAAGACGCCGCCGGTCGGCGCGAAGATTCCGGACGGGCCGATCCATCGCGGCTTCGACTATTACCACGGCTTTCATCATGCGCGGAACATGGAGGCGGTCATTGAGAACGATGAGGTGATCGCGCACGACCCGGTGGTCAACATGCTCCCGCGACTCACCCGCAAATCGGCCGAATACATCGAGTCACGCAAGGAAAAGAAGCAGCCGTTCTTTCTCTATATCCCGCTGGGCTCACCGCACACGCCGATCGTTCCTTCGCCGGAGTGGGAGGGCAAGAGCGGGCTCGGCAAGTATGGCGACTTCGTGATGCAGACGGACAATGTCGTCGGCGCAGTGACCAAGGCGTTGGAGAAGATCGGTGCGGCGGACAACACGCTGGTCATCTTCACCAGCGACAACGGTTGCTCCAAGGCGGCAAACATTCCGGATCTGCTGAAGAAGGGACATCACGTCAGCGCCCATCTGCGCGGCTCCAAGGCGGACATCTGGGACGGCGGACATCGCATTCCCTTCATCGCCCGTTGGCCGGGCAAGATCAAAGCCGGTTCGCAGAACGATCAACTGATCTGTCTGGTCGATCTCTTCGCCACCGCCGCCGATGTCCTGAAGGTGGATCTGCCGAAGAAATCAGCCGAAGACAGCGTGAGTTTTCTGCCGGCACTGCATGGCAAGGCGATCAAGTCGACGCGCAAGGGCGTGATTCATCATTCCATCAGCGGGCACTTCGCCTATCGCCAAGGCCCGTGGAAACTCTGCCTCGCCAAGGCCTCGGGCGGCTGGACTTCGCCGAAGGAAAACCAAGCAGCGAAAGACGCCCCCCGCGGCCAGCTCTACAATCTCGCCGACGATCCCGGCGAACAAGACAACCTCTTTACCTCCAAGCCCGACACGGTGAAGAAACTCCTCGGCTTGCTGAAGTCCGACATCGAGCGCGGTCGCAGCACCAAGGGAGCGGCAGCCAAAAACGACGTCACCGAAATCGTGCTTTGGAAGAGCGAGCAAAAGGGCACGGGCAAGAAGAGGAAGAAGAAGTAGCAGTCTTTGAATTCCTCACCGGACAATTTGACTCCGGTTGGGAGGCCGTCGGGCTTCCTCGTATTTGCCGTCGGTTTGGGTCTGCTGCTCGCCCTGCGTTTCGACGGCGTTATCCTGGGACACGAGGCGTTCACGCTGCGTGACTTCAGCATGTTCGGCTATCCCTTGGCCGCGCATCTGCAGGCGAGCCTCTTCGCCGGTGAACTTCCGCATTGGAATCCGCTGAACCAGGCCGGCCATCCCTTCCTCGCGCAATGGAACACGATGACGCTTTACCCGCCGATGTGGCTGGCAGTGATGTTGCCCTTGAGCTGGTCGCTGAGCGTCTTCTGTGTTGCCCACCTGTATCTCGGCGGCTTGGGCATGTTCAAACTGGCGGAACGCTTCACGCGTGATCCCTGGGCCGCGGCGCTGGCGGGAGTCGCCTTCGTCGGCAACGGGCTCGTGCAAAACAGTCTGATGTGGCCGAACAACATTGCGGCGCTCGGCCTGATGCCATGGGTCCTGTGGTTGATCGAGTCCGGCTGCCGAGACAAGGATCGCAAGTTCTATGCGGCGGCCTTGGTGGGCGGGTTGCAAATGTTGACCGGTGGTCCGGAAGTCATCCTGCTCACGTGGATGCTGGCTGGCGGCATGGTGGGCGCGCAGGCGTGGCAGCATCGTTGCCGGGGCGTGGAACTCAGCGCGCGCATCCAACGATTCTTCGGGGTAGGCGTGCTTGTCTGTCTGCTTGCCGCAGCGCAGCTGCTTCCCTTCAAGGATCTGCTGCTCGAGTCTCATCGCGGCGTCGGCTTTTCCGGCGGCGAATGGTCGGCTTCCCCGATGGCCTGGGCGCGTTTCTTTACACCGCTCTTTTACGCGATCGAAGCGCCGGGTCGCATCTTCTATGACGGGGCTCAAAGTTGGACCCATTCGTTTTACGCGGGATTACCCGCGCTGGCATTGGCCTGCGTGGCTCCCTTCATCCGACACGATCGACGGATCTGGATCGCCTGTGGAGCCGCGTTGGTTTGCCTGCTCCTCGCGATGGGAGCGCAGGGATACATCCAGCCGCTCCTGGCGAAGTTGCCGCCCTTCAGTTTCCTGCGCTTCCCCGTCAAGTATCTGATTCCGTTGGTCGTGCTCCTTCCACTTCTCGCCGCCGTGGGCTTCGCCGAGATTCGGCGTTGGAATGAAGGTCCGGATCATTGTCCCAAGCGGGTGACGATCATCCTTGGCGTGGTTGCAGCAGGTTGGCTTACGGCATTTCTCCTTGGGGGGAATCCGCCGCGCATGCAGCAATCGGATTGGGTTGCCAACAGCAGTGCCCGCGGGGTGGTTCTGGCCCTGGCCGGCTTGGGTGTCTGGTTGCTCATCCGCCGACAACGAATGGTACAGGTTTCGGCGGTCGTGGTGGGAGTCGTGGCGATGGACCTGGCGCTTCACCAACCCAATCTGGCACCGACGGTCCCGGCCGCGAGCTACGGGATCACGAAGGAACTCGCTGAGTTGCAGGAAGGCATGCAGCAGGACAACCGCGCGGCGATCACGGTGAACGCCGGCAAGAACCTCAACGCGAACTCCCTCCCCAGTCTGAAGGACACGCAGTTGCTGCGAACCACGGCATTGCTTGGGAACGCCAATCTGAATATGGGCGTCGCCCAGGTGAACGGATTCTACTCCCTCCAACTCCCGCACTTTCTTGAAGCGCAAAGCGCGTTGCATACCGGCGAGGATTCTTTGGACGAAGGCTTGGCCGATTTCCTCGGGGTCAGTCACGTGATGTATTACTCCAACATGTTTCACTGGCAACCCCGTCACAGTGCGATGCCGTTGGTGACGGGTGGACAAGGAGGGGTGAATGGTGATCTCGCTTTTCTCTCGTCCGACGCGTTCGATCCGCGGGGACAGGTGATGCTCGGCAGCAGGCAGGAGACCCAGGCCCGTAGAGCCGACGTGCTGATTGAAGACTTGAGAACTTCTGCGCACCGCATTCAGTTCACCGCGCGCGCATCCACCAACGCCTGGGTCGTCATTGCCCAGACCGATCACGACAATTGGCACGCGAAGGTAAACGGCACCGAGACGAAGATCCTCCGCGCCAATCACGCTTTTCAGTCGATCACCATTCCGCCCGGAGAATCGCGGGTCGAATTGTACTACTACGACCGCTCTTTTGTGGTCGGCTGCGTCTTCTCGCTGCTTGCCCTGGCCGGCTGCGTCGCCGGATTGTGCGGACGTCAGATCGTGTAGTCCGTGAACTCCGGATCGAAGGCTTGGAACGGCGGCGCGAGCATGCCGGCGGCGACCGTTTGATTCGTGCCCTGCTCGATCAGAATAAAGGAACCGGTGAGACGATTCTGCGTGTAGGCGTCGTAGACGATCGGCTTGGAAGTGCGAATCTTGATCTCGCCAATTTCGTTCACCGTGAGTTCGTCAGCGTCTTCAATGTGATCGTAAGTGCGGATATCGATCTTGAATTCCAGCGAGGTGACCATTGCCTGCACCGTCTGCGTGGAGTGCTTGAGGAAATACTTCTTACCCTTCTGCAAGGGCTTCGGATGCATCCAACAAACCTTGCCGCGGAGATCCGAGGCAACGCCCGGAAGATCATCGTTGCCGACGATGATATCGCCACGGCTGATGTCGATGTCATCCTCCAGTTCAATGGTCACTGACTGCGGACAGAAGGCCTCATCCAAAGAGCCATCATAGGTCCAGATGTCCTTCACGATTGAACGATGACCGCTGGGCAACACCATGATGGGATCGCCCTTCTTGACGATACCGCCGGCGATCTGACCGCTGAATCCGCGGAAGTCATGCATCTCGGCATCCCGCGGATTCTCCGGGCGGTTCACCCATTGCACGGGCATGCGGAAGGCATTGAGATTCCAGTCGCTGGCAATGTGGACGGATTCCAAATGCGCCAGAAGATTTGGCCCCTGATACCACGGCGTCTTGTCCGAGGTGGTGACGATGTTGTCGCCGTTCAATGCGCTGATCGGAATGAACTTCACGTCGTGCAGCACATCGAGGCGCGGCAGAAAGCTCTCGAATTCTTCGCGGATTTCCAGGAAGCGTTCTTCCGACCAATCCACGAGATCCATCTTGTTCACCGCGATGACAATGTGGGGCGTGCCGAGGAGGGCGGAGATGTAGGTGTGCCGGCGGCTTTGCTCGGACACACCATTGCGCGCATCGACCAGCACGATCGAAAGATTCGCCGTCGAAGCACCGGTGACCATATTGCGCGTGTACTGCACGTGGCCTGGGGTATCGGCGATGATGAACTTGCGTCGCGGCGTCGCGAAGTAGCGGTAGGCCACGTCGATGGTGATGCCCTGCTCGCGTTCCGCGCGGAGGCCATCGGTCAGATTGGCGAGGTTGATTTCACCACCGCCGGTAATGTCGGCGGAGCGTTCCAACGCTTCCATCTGATCCTCCATGATCGACTTGGAGTCGTACAAGAGGCGGCCGATCAGCGTGGATTTGCCATCATCAACGGACCCGCAGGTGTTGAAGCGCAAAATTTCAATCGAAGGACTAACAGTAGCTGACATGAGAATTCCCTTTAGAAGTAGCCTTGTTTCTTGCGGTCTTCCATCGCGGCTTCGGAGGCCTTGTCGTCGGCGCGCGAACCGCGTTCGGTGACGCGGGCGGCGGCGATTTCAGCGATGATATCGTCGTGATTGTCGGCCGGGCTTTCGACCATGCCGGTGCTGATGATGTCGCCGATAGTGCGGACGCGGACGGTCTTTTCAGCAACCTCTTCGCCGTCCTTGGGAGGCACGATGTCGTTGACGGGCAACCATTGGCCGCCGCGATGAACGCATTGGCGTTGGTGACTGAAGTAAATGTTCGGAACTTCGAGCTGTTCCTTGCGGATGTATTCCCAGACGTCCATCTCGGTCCAGTTGGAGAGCGGGAAGACACGCATGTTTTCGCCCTGGTTGACCCTGGCGTTGTAGAGATTCCAGATCTCGGGGCGCTGGTTCTTCGGGTCCCACTGGCCAAAGCCGTCACGGAAGGAGAAGAAGCGTTCCTTGGCGCGGGCCTTTTCCTCGTCGCGTCGCGCGCCGCCGATGGCGCAGTCAAATTCGTGTTCCTCAATCGCCGCCAGCAGGGTCGGGATCTGCAGCTTGTTGCGGCTGATCTCGCCGGGGGCCGGCGTGGCGATGCCGGACTTGATCGCGTCTTCCACCTTGCGGACGATCAACTTGGCGTTGAGTTCCTTGGCACGACGGTCCCGGAACTCATTCAGCTCTGGAAAGTGATGTCCGGTGTCCACGTTGAGGAAGGGCATCGGGATGTCAGACGGACGGAAGGCCTTCTCGGCGAGACGCAAGAGACAGATCGAATCTTTGCCGCCAGAAAACAACAGCGCCGGTCGGTCGAATTCCGCGGCCACCTCACGCATGATGTGGATGGACTCGGTCTCGAGGTAGGCGAGATGATCAAGGTGATAGGTGCTCATCAGATTCCTGCTCCTTGGTTGGCTGCCACGGGGACGTGAAGGCCGCATTCCCGTTTCTCGTCCGCCTTCACCGGATCGAAGTAATCCCACTCGTTCGGGAGATCGAATTCCTTCAGGTAGGCCTCCATGTCGTCGTCGGTCATGTTGAAAGCGGGGTTCACCTTCACGCTGCCGAAGTTTACGTCCTCGGCGACGATGTCGAGGTTGGCGCGATTGGGGTTCTGCACCTTCCGCAGACCGGTGATCCACATCTTGGGAGCCATTTCCTTCATGCCGCGGAGGAAGGGTTCGATCTTGGTCTCGTGGCTGAACTTCTTGAACACATCTCCGTCGTCCGGAGTGGGGACGCTTTCGCCATGGATCGCGTGCCAGTGTGCGGCCGTGATCTTGGGGGTGTAGATCGTCACGTTCAGGTTCAGTTTTTCGATGACTTCCTGCGCGTGCTGGTAAGTCGCGGGACGATTCCAGCCGCTGTCCATCCAAAGCACTTGCATGTCGGCGCGCGCCTGGACACAGAGGTGCAGGATAACGGCTTCGTAGGGGCGGAAGTTCGTCGAGACAAGGACGCTGCCTTCGCTGTGTTCGACGGCCCAATTCGCGATCTCCTGCGGCGACTTGCCTTGGAGCGCAGCATTGGCCTGCTGGATTTCTTCAGCGGTCATGATCGTAAACTCTTTGGTAGAATCAGTTGTTGGCCGGTTCCTCGTTGAGGATCGTGCGATCGGCCCAGTCACCGAAACGTTCGCCGTCATTGCGCTCCTTGGCGAAGCGCTCGAAGACGGGCTTCAACTCGGTCTCCATGTCGCCGTCCTTCACCTTTTCCTTCCAGACGCGATTGAGGCGGGTGCTGCTTTCGTTACCGCCGAACCACACCTGGTAGGCACCGGGACTACGGCCAACGAAGCCGAGTTCCGCCATATAAGGACGGGCGCAACCGTTCGGGCAACCAGTCATCCGGATAACGATTTCTTCGCCGCCGACGCCGACTTCATCGAGGAGGTTTTCGATGCGGTCAATGAGGCCGGGGAGATAGCGCTCGGATTCCGCAAGGGAAAGGCCGCAGGTCGGCAGCGCCGGGCAGGCCATGGCATTGGCGTGCAGAGCGGAAGCCTGGTTCTCCGTCTTCACACCGTTGGCGGTCAGGATCTCGTTGATGGCGTCTTTGTCCGCTTCATCGACATTGGCAAGGATCAGATTCTGATTCGCGGTGAGGCGGAACTCGATCGCATACTTGTCGGCAATCTGACGCAGGGCGGTCTTCACGTTCGCGCCGTCGGCGTCTTTCACACGACCGGACGCGACGAAGAGGCCAAAGAACCATTTGCCATCGACGGCCTTGTTCCAGCCGTAGAGGTCGGCCTGCTTTTCCAATTTGTATTCGCGGGCGGCTTCGAACTTGATGCCAGCACGCTCCTCGACTTGCTCGCGGAACCATTCGACGCCTTTTTCTTCGAGCACGTACTTGAGGCGGGCGTGCTTGCGATTGGTGCGGTCACCGAAGTCACGATGCACGGTGAGTACTGCCTGGGAAATCTTTTCGAGATGCTCCGGTGTGAAGAAGCCGATCACGTCGGCGAGACGCGGATAGGTTTCCTGCTGGTTATGGGAACGGCCCATGCCGCCACCAGCGGTAAGGTTGTAGCCGACCAGCTTGTCGTTTTCGACGATGGCGATGAAGCCGAGGCATTGGGTGTGAACGTCGATGTCGTTCACCGGCGGCACGATGAACCCGGCTTTGAATTTTCGTGGCAGGTAGGTCTTGCCGTAAAGGGGATCCACGAAGTTCTTGTTCTCCTCGTCTTCGAGATCGAGCTGCACGCCATCGATCCAAATGGAGTGGTAGGCCTTGGTCTGCGGAGTGAGCGCTTCCATCACGCGCTTGGAGTCTTCAAAGACCTGTTCGCGAACGGGCGTGTACGCCGGCGTCGGCGGGGCCATCACGTTGCGGTTCACATCGCCGCAAGCCGCCAAGGTGGAAAGCAACGCGTCGTTGATGCTCTTGATCAACTGGCGCACGCCGCTCTTGAGGATGCCGTGAAACTGGATGCTCTGGCGGGTAGTGACGCGCAAGGTGTTGTTGCCATACTCAGAGGCGAGGTCGTCGAAGGTCTTGTACTGGTCGGAGGTCATCACGCCACCGGGGATACGGCCGCGGACCATGAGCATCCACTTCTTGCCCTGCTTGCGAAGGTCCCGGTCGTCCTGCTGATAAATGCCGTGGAACTTGAGGAATTGCTCGTCGTCCTTGTCGAACCTCTCGGCTTCCTGATCGTCGATCGTGGCCGAGATGTTTCCGGCCAAGGTGGGGATCGCATCCTTGATGATCTCGTTATGGGTCAGTTTTTCGGACATTTCTTAATTATTACTAAGTTGGTAATTTTACTTAACTTAAATCAGCGGCCCTGTAAATGGCCCATCTTCGGCGTAATTCCAAGGGAAAAATTCGAATTTTTGCATCGAGCCGGATCTACGTTCCGTTTGGAATCTTCGGCTGCTGGCCGAAGAACATGCGGTGGCAGATCCAAAAGCAGTCGAAGAAACCGGCAAGAATTAGCCGGAAGGCGGTCCAATAATTAAGCTGGTTAATTATTTGCGGTGGCCACTGCAAATAATTGTGTCCAGAACGGCGTAAATCAGTTTTCGGTATTCCAACCCGCGGCGACCAGTCCCTTGTAACCACCGGCGACGGAGTGGACGTTTTGGTAGCCCATTTTCTGGGCGGCGTCGCAGGTGAGGATGGAGCGGAAGCCACCGCCGCAATACATCAGAATCTCGGTGTTGGGATCCGGGAAAAGGGCTTCGAGGTCGCGTTCGAGAATGCCTTTGCCGAGGTGTTCGGCCTTGGTGATGTGGCTGGCGGTCCATTCGTTGTCTTCGCGGACATCGAGGAGAATGGCCTTGGGATTTGCTGCGAGACGTTCCTTGGCCTGGTCGATGGTCAATTCGCTGACACGGGTTTTGGCTTCTTCGACCAGTTTCAGGAATCCGGGGGAATGTTGCATGAACGGAGGGTAATGAGTTCAGTGGTTAAGGCGAGAGTTGCCGAGCAGCGGAATCAAGTCTTCCAGATCCCAGGCGTAGCGGCCGTGACTGAGACGATCGGCAACGCGGCCGTGTTCCCAGACGCCGAACCGGATCAGTCGATCAAGATCGTCTTGGAGGATTGGTTGAGCGATCAGGCCGGCGAGGTAACCAGCCAGAACATCACCGGATCCGCCTTGGCCGAGACCGGCATTTCCGGATTCGTTGAGGCAGGCAATTCCGCCGAGGTCTTTCACCACGGTTTGCCGTCCCTTGAGCACAACGTGGCAACCAAACTTCTCCCGCAGACCGGTGGCGGCCTGAACGCGATCGCCTTGAATCTCGGCATTCGAGACGCCGAGCAGGCGGGCGGCTTCACCGGGGTGGGGCGTGATCACCCGTGGAGCGGGCGCTGATTCACCACTGGGCAGCCAAGTCAGTGCGCTGGCGTCCGCGACGACCGGAACCTTCGCTTCGCGCCACAATTCCCGGCATTGTTCCTGGTAGATGCTGGCTTCGTTCCCGGCCAATCCCGGTCCAATGAGAAAGGCGGTGGCTTTCTCCGGCAAATCACCTCCTACGGGATGCACCATCGTCTGCTGTAGTTGCGCGGCGACCAATGGATAGGCGGTTTCGGTGGTGAACAAACTCACCAATCCCGGCATGGCCCGATGCGCCGCGCGCGCGGCCAGAGCGGCGGCGCCATGATATCCTTGGCTGCCCGCAATGATGACGAGATGGCCAAAGGTTCCCTTGTGTCCGGCATCGGGTCGTGGTGTTGGGAAGTCAGTGAAATCTTGCGGCAAGGTCCAATGGACGACGCCTGCATGAGGACAGGGAATCAAGCCGATGTCGTCTGCCACCACGAGTTTGCCGACGTGCTCGGCAGCGCAGTGTTTGATCAGGCCGGTTTTCGGTGCGGCAAAGGTGACCGTGAGATGGGCGCGAATCGCGGATCCCATGATTTCACCGGAATCGCAGTTCAGACCCGAGGGCGCATCGACGGCCAACACGATACATTCGCTGTCATTGACCGCGTCAATCAACGGTGGCCATTCGTCGGCCAACGGTCGGTTGAGTCCGATTCCAAACAAGCCGTCGACAATCAGCTTCGGCCGTTCGCCAGCGGAAAACTCCTGGAGCGCTTGAGCCGGCTTCGCGGCATAGATCAATGTGACCTGCCGATCCGTGAGATACTCGGCGGCGTATTTCGTATCACCACCGTTGTTGCCTTTGCCGGCCAAGAGGACGATGGAGTCGCCGTAATCCGTCAGGCTCATGGCGACCTCAGCCACCGCCTGTCCCGCCAAACGCATGACCGGTTCCGCGGATTGGCCGGAAGCCCAAGTGGCTTCCTCCCATTCGCGCATCTGTGTGACACTGATGACGGGGACGGACATCGGGCGATTGTTGCCCGCGAATCAGAGAAAGATCAACTGCCCGACGGCGGAAGGTCCGTTGTTTACCGAGAGCTCCTCGGCTTCGCAGATTTCGACGGAGCTGAGTCCATCGGCCGCGGTGACGACGGTGGGCTGCTCTCCCTTTTCGATGCAGTTGACGAAGTGGGTGAGCTGACCAACGTAGCCGTCAGGTTCATCCAGCTTGATGATCTGAGGCTCCTTGTCCGGCCCGAACAACTTGAGCGCCTCGTCACCGCGCGAGAGATCGTAGTCGACGGTCGCGTTCTCGAAGTTGGCGAGGTAACTCATGTTGAAGCCGAAGCCCTTGGCAAAAGCCCAGCTCCCTTCCGCGAAGATCATCGCTTCAGTCTCTACGTGATACTGCGTCATCACATGATCGACCGCGCCACTGACCTTCGAATAGCCGGTGGCCTGAACGGCGCTCGGACGACCGAAGCAGTATTGAATGAAGTCGGCGTCGTGAATGTGCAGATCGAAGAGACCGCCGCCGGAACGCTGTCCATCGAGAAAATTCTGTTGTCCCCACGCCGGCGCCTCCGCGATGCGGCGAAAGAACGCCGACTTCACCGCGCCAAAGCGATTGTCATCGATCGCGTGTTTCAGCCATTTCCATTCCGGCCAAAACCGCAGGCACATCGCGGGCATGAACACCTTGCCGGACTTTTCCGCGGCTTCGATGATCTGACGCGCGTCATTCGTGAAACGGGCGAGTGGCTTTTCGCAGATCACGTGCTTGCCCGCATTGAGCGCCAAGGTGGCAAGTTCGCGGTGGGCGAAGGTCGGGGCACAGATGTCGATCGCATCAATCTCCGGATCGGAGATCATTGCCTTGTACGACTTGAAAGCCTTGAAGGATCCTTCCTCGAGTTTGATTGGTTCGTTGTCGCCGACATTGCCGGCCACGTCGCTGAAATCGCCATCGAGCCGGCGACCACTCGGATTGCAGAGAGCGGCCACTTTCGCGCCGGGCACATCGCGATACGCCTTGATGTGCGTCGCGGCCATGAAACCAAGTCCTACGAGTCCGATCTTTACCATGGTTGGGCTAGTTGGAAGCCGGTAGACGGTATCAACCATCTGGTGACACGAATACTCGGAGAAATGCCTACAACGGACTACCCTGAACTACGGAGTGCCTCAGCTGTTGTGCGCCGCCAATTCGGCTTTTTGCTGACGGTGGTAGGGAGAAGAGAGATTGAAGTAGATACCGCACATCGGTTTTTCGGTGGCATCCACCTGGCTGAGAATGATGGTGATCTGTCGATCCAGCGCGATGCCGTGACGCAATCCGGGACTACGATTCATGTAAGCCTTGATCGCCTTCTCCAACAGGCTTTGAAGCGACACCGCGCAGTCGTCCGGCGCCTTGTCGAGGCAGACCACGAAATTGTCGAAGCTCTTCATGGCCTCAGCAATTTCTTCATCAAACATGTCGACCGACAATTCCATCACAGCGTCGCAATCTAATCCGATTGCGGGCGCAGGGAAGTAGACGATCCTCCAAAAGGTGCAAGATTCTTTTCGCCGTGGACGAATCAGCGGTTATCTTTTGGCCATGATTCAGGACACGATTCAAAAGATCGAAGCCCGGTTGCAATCGGCGGAAAATCTGGGAGCCGAGGCCCGCGGGGAATTGACCGAGCTCCTGGCCGAATTGAAGACCGAGGTGTCCGAGATTTCCGACTCCCACGCCGATCAGGCCCAGAGCATCGCCGGGTTCGCCGACCTCTCCACGCACGAGGCGGTTCGCGAAGGGACGAACCAGAAAGCTCTCGATCACTCCTTGGGCGGACTCCAATCGTCGGTTGAGGAATTGGAACAATCACACCCCGGACTGGTGAGCGTGGTGAACCGGATCTGCACGGCGCTCTCCAACCTCGGGATTTGATCAGGTATTCAGCGGCGCGCGCACAACGTAATCGTCCACGTGGTCGCGCACGAGTTCCTGTAGCTTGGCAATACCACCGTCGGAGGTGACGATGCGCGGTGGGATCCAATGAAACAATGGTCCGCGAAACAGGAGGAGGCCGTCGGCGAATTCCACCGCCGATGTGAAAGCGGACCAGCGGCACTGCATATCCGTCGTGGGTGACTTGATCTTCATACCTTCCTCGTTGAAATCCATCAGCACCCGTTCATCGCGATAGGGACTCCGCCGGTGCTGGGAGACCGCAAAGAGGTTCATGATCTGCGGGAAGAAGAGGAAGAACAGCGTGGCCACGGCGAAGAACGCAACGTAAGGGGCATTTCCAAACTGCCGGCTTTGGTAGCCGTGATAGAGACAGAACGCACCCACAAGCAGTCGAAACAGGAGGATGAACCAGCGTTTACGACCACTCTCTCGATAACGCGCACACAACTCCCGAAAGTGTTCCTCCGTGAAATTGAACTCGACGGTCACCATGGACCATCGGTCAGGCGAAGATTTCCTTCACGACATGACCGTGCACATCAGTCAGGCGGAAGTCCCGGCCATCGTGCCGGTAGGTCAGCTTTTCGTGATCGAGGCCGAGGAGATGTAACAGCGTCGCGTGCCAGTCGTGCATGTGGACCTTGTCCTGCACGGCGTGGTGTCCGTATTCATCGGTCTGGCCGTAGCTGATGCCGGGCTTCACGCCACCGCCAGCGAGGAAGATG
>JBMYQZ010000038.1:0-16637 GCA_049601855.1 Limisphaerales bacterium
AGCGCGAACAACACGCTGCTGACGGAGATGGAATTGGGGGAAACCTTCCGCCGCGCCAAGGCCGCGGCCAAGGCACGTGCCCAACCCGCCGCCCTGGTGGTTAACGGTCGCCGTGAATTTGAAACATCTTGCTCTGACATCACCAAGGTATTTGACCGGGGACGGCTGCCGGCTGCCGCCAATGATTGCATTTCGTCCAGCAAAGGAGTTCACGACAAGGTTGCAGTACGTTCGGGTGCCTTTCGGTTCAAATTTCCTTGGTCCGCGCCGGCCAGAGGCTGAACGAGTCGAGGCTGATGGCCACTGCTGCCACCGCAATCCAGAAAGGCAGTGGCAGGTGCAAATGGAAGAAAGCCAAGGCCGGGGATGTGGAAATGACGAAGGAGGGCAGGGCCAACAACGCTCCGGGGAGATCCCCGGATTTCGAAGGAAAGAGGCTTTCGACGCTGAACAGCAGCGGCACACACGAACAAGTTGAGAATCAACCCTAGCGAGCGCATCGATTCGCTGCCACCTGCAAATAGAGTGTTCATGCCGCCGATCATACGGCCAATGACCGCATGGTGTTAATCGATAGACCGCGCGTGGGTATCGACCGAAGCGATTGCCCGCCTTGTAGGCAAAAATCCGAGCGACAGACCGCCGGCCTTGGTCCTCACTCGGTCTGTGCTCCGCGCCATCACATCATTATGGAAGAGACCGAAGTCCACATGGGCACCCTGCGCCTGATCCGGCGCATCACCTCCGACGGCGAACTCAGCATGGAGGAGATCTTTGACCTCGCACACTACCTGAATGACCACGAGGCCGCACAGAACAAGTGGCTTGGCATCCGTCTCTGGCGCCAGATCGAGCGAATTTTTGAAGACGGCGAAGTCTCCGAGCATGAACACAAGCACCTCGGCGACATCATCGTAGAGATTGAAGAGGCCTGTGCCGGCGTTGTCACCGGCGCCACCAACATCGAGCAGCGCGCCGACCTCTCTGACATCGTCACCACCGAACTTAAGCTCCCCGTTCTCATCCAAACCAAGGTGATTGCCCCCGAGGGCGACGACGAGAAGGGCTATTCGGTCGACTTGCGCAATCACTCCTGCACCTGCCAAGACTGGTTCGCCCGGCACAAACTCCTGCCTGCCGGATCCTTCGGTCGCGCGTGTAAACATATCATCGGCGCTCTCGCCCAGGCCCGCGAAGACGGCGAACCCATCACCAAGCAGTGGGAAAAATACGCCGGCCGATTTGTGACCAAACTTCAGCTCCTCAACCTCGGCGCTGATCCCTTGGAACACTGGCATCACATCGCCTACGAGGAAGGGGCCAAGCGATGCTTCCTGGGCTGGGGCAAGACCGAATGGGCCAGCGTGTTTTGCAAAGGAAGCGAAGGCGAATTTGAGCGCTTCGGGTTCAACCTCGAAGATGAACGCTGGTCTTACGGGGCGGTTCCTCCCGACGCGGCGATCATCTCCACCTACCTCAAGTCCCGCGCTTGACCGGCAGCACGGCAATTTTATTTCAGAATAGTATTGCCTCACGCCCGGAAACCCCGTTTATTTCGCCCCCTACTGGTTCGCGGGGTAGAGCAGCCTGGTAGCTCGTCAGGCTCATAACCTGAAGGTCCCGGGTTCAAATCCCGGCCCCGCAACCAACTTCCTTTGGGATAATTCCCCTTCTCGTTATCAGTTCTTCACTCTTGTCCGCGCTCACTCGGCTGGCCGCTCTCGTTTCATCAGGATTTGCGAAACCGATGCGCTGAAGTAGTTGCGACCTTCCAGGGTGTGCCGAATTCACGACAGCAGTTCCGGCTCCTGTTTGAGCATGAACCCATCGGCCCGCTCATCCCAGGAAGCCGAGATTCCTCAGAAACAGGGTAATCTTCGCCTTGCGAGAGCTTGGATGGACTGCGGTTGGAACGGGCTGCCAGACTCTCTGTAGAGCGTGATCGGAATGGTGGATTTGGTGGCGAACGAATGCCAGACTTCCCGCCCGGTAATCCAAGTATGAAAAGGTATCACCTTTATCGCGCGAACCTTCGCGGCAGTCAGCGCCGGAAGCGGCAAACTGCCAAACCAATGAGTCCAAGCCACCCTCTCGAACCATGAACCGTCAGTTCCTCCTTCTCCTCCTCACGATCCTGCTCCCCCGTTGCGGATCGGCGCAGAACTCAGACATCCTTCCCGCTGAACTCGCCCCCGGTGTGCCCAAGACGGACATGATGACGGCTTGGCTGAAGCAAAGGGCTTTGGCCGCATTGGATCGACGGGAAGCGGCGTTTGAAAAAATCACGGACGAGCAATTTCCCGATTGGCAACGCGAACGCCGCGAGTTCTTCCTCCGCCAGATCGGCTCGTTTCCAAAGCGCACAGCGCTCAATGCCAAGGTTACCGGGACGATCAAGATGGATGGTTACCGGATTGAGAAGATCATCTTCGAATCCCGGCCCGGTTTTCATGTGACCGGTTCGCTCTATCTTCCGTTCGGCAAGGGGCCGTTTCCGGCTGTGCTTCATCCCACTGGTCACAGCGCGAATGCGAAGAATCGTGCGCTCTATCAGGAAGCGTCCATCGTCATCGCGAAGGGCGGTTGCGCCGTTCTTTGCTACGACCCGATCGGCCAGGGTGAACGCAAACAATTGTTCCAAGCCAACGGCCAAGCCTTCGCGTCCACAATCCAGCACACCTTGATCAACCAAGGCTGCCATCTCCTCGGAGGCAACGTCGCGGGCATCATGATCTGGGACGGCATGCGCGCGATTGATTACCTGCAAAGCCGGCCGGACATTCGCGCCGACAAGATCGGCTGCACCGGCATCTCCGGTGGCGGCACGGCCACCAGTTATTTCATGGCGCTCGACGACCGCATCGTGGCCGCCGCGCCGGGTTGCTACCTCACCGGTTACCGGAGCCTGATGAACTCCATCGGACCGCAGGACGCCGAGCAGAACATCCACGGCCAAATCGCCTTCGGCATGGATCACGACGACTACGTTCTCATGCATCTCCCGCAACCCACATTGATCATGGCCGCGACTGAGGACTACTTTGGCATTGATGGCGCGTGGGATCTCTTCCGCACTGGCAAACGCATCGCCACCCGACTCGGCTATCCCGAACGCATCGATCTGGTCGAACCCAATACCGGTCATGGCTTCCCCTCCGAGATGCGCGTTGCCGCCGCGAACTGGATGCGTCGTTGGCTGCTCGATCTCGATCAACCGATCACCGAAGGCAAACTCCAACCTCTCCCCGAGGAACAACTCAACGCCACCCCGACTGGTCGGGTGTTGGATTTACCCGGAGCTCGCACCGCCCAGCAACTGAACCAAGAACTCAACAACCGCTACGCCAAACAACGCGCCGAGAACGCCAAACCCGAAAACCGCGAACGTCTTCTCCGAAAAGTGCGCGACCTCATCGGCGCCCGCTCCTTGAGCAAGCTCCCAACTCCGACCGTCAAACCCTCCGGAAGCGGCTACATCGTCACCCCTGAATCCGGAATCCAACTTCCCGCCACCCTCACCGGAGACATTGAGACAGAGAGCCTCGCCATCTTCCTCCCCGGCCAAGCTGAACGCGGCGAAGCCTCCCGATATGCCCAACGCCTCCAATCCCGCATCCTCACGGTCGACCTCCGCGGCCTGGGCGAAACTCGCAAGTCCGGACGCAAGGGTGGCTTCTACGATTACATCGGCACCGATTGGAAAGACACCATGACCGCCAGTCTCCTCGGCAAATCCTACGTCGGTCTTCGCGCCGAAGACATTTGGCAGATCGTCCGCGCTTGGCGTCGCCACACGGGCAATCCCAATCTTCGCCCGCATCTCATCGCCACCGGCGAAGCCGCGATACCCGCCCTTCATGCCGCGGCCTTGGAACCGAATCTGTTCAGCGACATCCACCTCTCCGGATCGATCGAATCCTGGACCCAAGTGATCGAGACCCCGATCGTTCGCCAACAACAGTCGAGCCTCGTCTTCGGCGCTCTCCGCGAATACGACCTCCCCATCCTCCGCCAACAGCTTGGCGACCGCCTCACCTTCCACGCCCCCGTCAATCCCGATGGCAGTCACGTTGCCAACACCCCCGCGGTCCCTCGCTCAAGCGGCAAACATGCCCGCCACCTCCGCATCAACCAACGCGTCGCCGAAGGCAACATCGACCTCGTCTTCATCGGCGACTCCATCACCAGCGGTTGGGAGTATCGCGGCACCAAGATCTGGGAAAAGTTCTACGGCAGACGCAACGCCGCCAACCTCGGCATCGGTGGCGACCGCACCCAGCACGTTCTCTGGCGCCTCCAGAACGGCAACCTGAAAGGAATCAAACCCAAAGCCGCCGTCGTCATGATCGGAACCAATAACTCCCGTGACAACACCCCGGGACAGGTCGCCGAAGGCGTGGAAAAGATCATCACCGAACTTCGCACCCAAACGCCCACCACGAAGATTTTGCTCCTCGCCATCTTCCCCCGCGGCGCGAATGCCGGAGACCCGCGCCGCCAGGTCAACCAAGCCGCCAACCTGATCATCTCCCAACTTGCCGACGGCCAACACATCCATTACCTCGACCTTGCCTCAACCTTCATGAACGCCCAGGGCAAGCTGACCCAAGGCATCATGCCCGACCAACTCCACCTGACTGAAGAAGGCTACCAACTCTGGGCCTCGGCGATCGAACGCACCCTCTCCAAGCTCCTTCAGAATTCGATTCCATGAACCACAACCTATTCCTCCTCACCCTCATCGCGTCGGTCACTTTCGCTGGTGCCAAGGATCAACGGGTATGGCCTTCCGAGAAGAGCGTTTACCACGATGAAGTCACCGGCGCGGAGGTTTGGCGGCTGACCACTGACCCCGAGGTCGAGATCATTCCCGATCACATCAAGGAGGTCTTCTCGCCGGACGGATCGCAGATGCTGTTTCGATCTAAGCGAAACGGTGCGTGGCATCTGTATGTGATGGATGCGGATGGTTTGAGGATCACCCGCGTCACCACCAAGCCGACGATCTACGGCGTCTGGTCGCGTACGGCACGTTCGTTGATCTGTGCGCCCACGGTGAACAATCTGGCTGAACTGCACGAAGTCGATGTGGCGACCTTCGCCTCCCGTCGCATCGCCGGCCCGTTCGGCGAGAAGATGGGCAAGCTCGGCGTGAGCCCGGATGGCACGGGAGTGTTGTTCACCCATTTCATCGAACAACCCGATGGCGAGAAACAGGACGTGATGATGTCCAGCTTCGTGAATCTCGACGGCACGGGGAGGTTTGATTTCACGGGCGAGACCAAGCACGGAAGAGTCGGCTGGATCCCTGGGCGCATGGACCTGCGACGCATGAAATCCTCCCGCCAGCAATACGTCATGCAACCCGACGGTTCGGACGCGCGCTTGATCGGCGAAGGCGGTCACGAGTACTTCACCCCTGACGGTAAACACATGATCATCTGCGATCCCAAGGGCGGAGATCCTTCCAAGTGGCTCGGCAAGTGTTCCGCCGGTTTCTACAACATCGCCACCGGCAAACGACGTGATGTCACCCAGGAAATCACCTGGGTCGGTTCGCATCCCGCCATCAGTGCCGACGGACGTTACGTCGCCATCGACAACGCCGGTCACAGCTATCCCGGTGCCGTGCTGATCGCCGATCTCACCGGCGCGAATCCCTTGCGCGTCCTTTGTTACCATCACGCTTCCTGGGAAGCCGGTCACATCACGCATCCCACCGTCCATTGGAGCCCGGACGGCACCAAGCTGGTCTTCATGTCCGACAAGGATTCGCCGAACAAGAAAATGGGCGACATGTATCTCGCAGTCGTCAAGCAACCTGCGGCCCCGCTAAAAACACACGTCGCCAACAACCGTGCTGTCGGCCCGCTGCTCACCTGGCGCCCCGCCAATCAACACCATGAGACCAAGGAATACGTCATCATGCGCAGCGTTCCCTCGCCGCGTCCGAACCTGCAACGCGTCTTCCTGGACCGCACCGGCGTGTTCAAGGAAGTCGGGGTCGTTCCCGTCGTCGATACCCTGCTCACCGGCCAACATCTCAGCGCCGACGCAACCACGCTTTCCGTCGAATCCACCGGGGGCTTTCCGATGAGCGGCACCTTGATGATCGCCGGCAACCACACGATGGCCGCTCCCGAGATCGTGACCTACAACGGCAAGACCGAAACCGCCTTCCTCAATTGCCAGCGCGGTACCGAAGGTTCCAAGCCTGCCATGCATTGGAGCGGCGCCCGCATCTGGAGCCTCAGCGCGATGCAGTTCAACGACATCAACATCCCCGACCGCAAACGACACTACTACTACACCGTCCGCGCCCGCGAACACTCTGGTCTGATCAGCCCGTATTCCCGCATCAGCAATCCCGCGGTGTTGGACTCGAAGTAACCACCCAACGGATCTCGATCCCGGAGCAAAAGACACCATTGAGTTTTGGGAAAGCTTCTGGAAGATCTACCAACAGCAACGTGATTGGGACCAAACGTAGCCTCGTAGCGGAATTCGTGAGAATTTCGTCCCTCTCTTTTCGGGCGATCGGTCGCCCGACGAAAATCTTACGATTTCCGCTACTGGGGTTCGCGCTCTTCGTAGGTTGGCTGTCGGTCTTGCCAACCATGGCTCAGGACAAGTCCAAGGCGACCACCAAACTTGAGGTGCCTGAGCGGCGGACTGCCGTCGAAGCCATCCGTGCCGAACGGCGCGAGCATCGTGGTTATTCGGTCGAGAACGTCGCGGTCAAAATCTTGGGTTACTACAATTTCGGAAATCTCTATCGCCCGTTGGGGAGCAAGGATATCAGCCCGGTCGTGCTCGTTCCCGCTCATGGCGATCTTGATGAAACACAAATCGTCTGTGCTCATTTGGCCCGCATGGGAGCGACGGTATTTCGGTATGATGCAGGTGAACCGGGCTCGAATCAGCGACTGTGGCACGCGGGCAAGGCCTTGGACTTTGTATTCACGCTGAAGCGGGTCGATTCGAACCGCATCGGAGTCCTGGGAGAAGCGTGGCTGGCGTGGGGGGATGAGCGCGTGAAATCCGACCATATTTATCCGCTGAAGAAGGACGCTCAATTCGGACCGTCTGATCGGCGGGCCATCTACGAGTTCTTTGCCCGTCGCCTGCAGATCAGGCGCAATGCCTTCCATCCGTTCGGTGATCGAAAACCGGACGCACTCGAACTGATTCCCGAGGACTTGAACCGGATCAAGATCGAGTCACGCGAGGTGCGGGAAAAGTTGCTACCAAAAGATACAACCGACGGGCTGGCGGAACTCCACAATCTCCAGGTGACGCAGCAGACCGAAAAGAAGGGCAACCATTTGGAGAATGTCCCGCGATCAAAATACACTTTCAAGGCGGCTGGCGCCGCCGACGAGCGAATCATCTTCACTCCATCCGGATTCGATCAGCCCGGCGAGGCGAAGGTCGCCAATGGTCTGGATGTTGGAACGGTGGAAGTCACCGTTATCGATGAGACCACTGGTAAGCCGACGTTCTGCCGCATCAATGTCGTAGGCTCCGACGGAAACTTCTACGAGCCGGCCCAAAACGATCTTAGGCGCTACAGTTTGACGGGAGTATGGCCGAAGTCCGGTTGGGGCAATCGGCCGACCAAGGCGCCGATTCGTTACCTGGGGCGGTATTTCTATTCGAATGGGAAGTCCGCAACGGTCAAGGTTCCCGCCGGGGTCGTGCGGGTCGAGGTCTGGAAGGGCTTCGAGTATTCGCCCGCGACGGTGACCACATACGTTGCCACTGGAAAAAAGAGGCAGGTCAAAGTGGTCTTGCAGAAGAACGCCTCGGTGACCGGCGAAGGCTATTGGTCCGGCGATCCTCACATTCACATCCAACGTTTCAACGACGATGACGAGCGACGCATTCTGAATTTGTTGGAAGCCGAGGACATCCGTTTCGGCAGCGTGCTCGCCTACAACAATCCGGCCGGGATGTACTACGGTTTCATGAAGCGGATGGAAGCGCCACAGATGCGCGGTCTGGGCCGACGTTCGATCAAGTCGCGAGGAGATTATTGGATTCTGTCCGGTGAAGAATACCGATCATCGACCTACGGACACCTGAATCTCTTTCTGGTCGACGATCTGATCCTTCCGGGCAGTGAACACAACGCCAACAACTGGCCGCCCTACGGTCATGTGGTCGAAAAGGCGCGTAAGGCCGGAGGGGTCGCGTTCTATGCCCACGGCGGTTACGCGCAGGCGGTCTACGCCGATGTCGCGCAGGGCAAGATCGACGGGGTGGAGCTGCTGCAGTTCGGAGTCTATCGCGGCATTGGGCTTGATGACTGGTATCACATGTTGAACGCGGGTTTCCGCGTGCCGATCAACGGGGCTGCCGATTACCCCGCGTGCCGAAAGCTGGGCGATTGCAAGACCTACGTTTACAGCGAGCAGAAGCCGCGGCCCGAAGGCTGGTTGCGCGGTATGGCGGAGGGACGAAGTTTTGTGACGAGCGGACCAATGCTGTTGTTGGAAGTGAATGGAATCAAACCGGGCGGGCGAATCGACAAGCAAGGTCTGGTGCGGGTGAAGGTAAAGATTTGCGTTCGTTCCGAAGTTGCGCCGGTAACCGATGTGCATTTGATCGCCAACGGCCGGATCCTCCATGAACTGAAGCTGCCACCTTCGGCTGGTCGCGGCAGTTGGATCGAGTTGGAACACGAGATCGAGTTGGAGGCATCTACCTGGATCGCCGCCCGCGCCTTCTCGCTCAGCGAGACGGGCACACCGGACGCCGAAGCCCACACCAATCCCGTCCATATTTATCTCAACGGCAAGGCGCCATACGATGTGGTTTCCCTGGAGGCCTTCGTGGCGAAGGTGGATCGCCAGATCGACATTCATCAGAAGCGCAAGTTTGCGGAACGCAAGCAGGTCCTCGCCTACTTCCAACGATCGCGCGACATCCTCATGAAACTGCGCGACGCCGGTGGCGCGCCTTCCACCGGACATCCCTCCGAGATCACGCAAGCCGATCCGTCGTTGATGATCGATCCCGGTCAACGCGAACACAGCCAGGAGGAGTTGGCCGCCTTTCTCAAACCCATGCCGCCCAAGTCGATTGATGAAGTGCAGCGTTCTTTCGAAACCGTGGATGACTTCGAGATGCAACTCGTCGCCCGCGAACCGTTGGTCCATGACCCGATCGCGGCGGCCTTTGATGAATGGGGGAATCTCTACGTCTGCGAAATGACCGACTACCCGTACAAACCCAAGCCCGGAAAGAAGCCGCTGGGAACTTTGCGTCTGCTCAAGGACACGGATGGTGACGGCAATTTCGACGAGAGCCACGTCTTCGCCGATGGACTGCTCTGGTCCGGCGGCGTGGCGCCTTGGAAAGGCGGTGTCTACGTCGCCGCTCCCCCGGATATCTGGTATCTGAAAGACACCGATGGCGACAATCGGGCCGACGTGCGCGAGCGCGTGTTTACCGGCTTCGGCATGGGTAATCAACAAGCCATGGTCAACAACCTGATATGGGGAGTCGATCACCAGATCTACGGCGCCACCGCCGGCAATGGCGGCGAGATCCGTTCGGGGAAACAGGGCAACACCATCAAGGTCAGTGGCCGCGATTTTCGCTTCGATCCAAGGACCAGGGTTTTCAAAACCGTGTCCGGATCCGTGCAGTTCGGGAATACCTTTGACGATTGGGGCAATCGCTTCGTCTGTAGCCAGGCGCAACCGCTCTACCACGTCGTGCTGCCGCGACGATATCTCGAACGCAATCCGCATCTCGCGGTTCCGAGAGCCCTTCACAATCTCGCGCCCGCGCCGGTGCCGATCTTCCGCAGCAGCCCGCTGGAACGTTGGCGACAGATCCGTTCGAGTCGGCGGGTTGCCCACGGCGCGCGCAAGGCTACCGACACCGGCGCGAGTCATCACGTCGTGGATTCGGCCGCCGGAGTGACCGTCTATCGCGGTGGTGCTTATCCGGCGGAGTATTACGGCAACACCTTCGTCGGAGACGCGCAGAACAACTACATCCATCGCCGCGTGCTCACGCCGGATGGTGTCACCTTCAAGTCGCATCGCGCCGATCAAAAGACGGAGTTCGTCCGCTCCACCGACAACTGGTTCCGGCCGGTGAATTTCGTCAATGCCCCCGACGGCACGCTCTACGCCTTGGACATGAGCCGGGAGATCATCGAGACCATTCACGTGCCGCTCGACGTGATGAAGTTCATCGATGTCACCCACGGTCGCAAACACGGTCGCATCTATCGCATTGCTCCGCCGGGTTTTGCCTATCCGGGGGCGCCCAATCTCGGTGATGCCACCACGTCCGAACTGGTGCGCCACCTGGAGAGTCCGCACGGCTGGTGGCGCGACACCGCGCATCGACTTCTCTTCGAGCGTCAGGATCGTGCCGCCGTTCCCGCCCTGCGCGTTCTTTTGCAGGGCAGCCGCCTACCGCTGGCGCGGGTGCTCGCACTCTGGTCATTGCGCGGACTCGATGCCTTGAACGTCGCAGATATCGCGCGCGGCCTTCGTGATCCCCATGCCCGGGTCCGCGAACATGCCATCCGCCTGTCAGAGCCACATCTGGACTCCAATCAAGAACTCCTCGGACAGGTGCTCGCCGTCGTCAAGGATCCCGACCCACGCGTTCAATTCCAACTCGCCTTCTCGCTGGGACAAAGCGGTGATCAGAGGGCTACCGCAACTTTGGTTGACCAGGCGAAGAAGTTCGCCGGCGATCGCTGGATTCGCACGGCGGTGCTCAGTTCGGTCGGCGAAAGGGCTCATCGAGTTTTCACGGAACTCACGCAAGATTCGTCGTTCCTGAAGAGCTCATCGGGTCGCCCCTTTCTGAATGATCTCCTGAGCATCGTCCGCTCCCGCCGGAACCCTGCGGAGATTGCCGAGACACTCCGCGCCATCGCCACTGTCGGGAACGCGAACGAGGCCGCCGGGATTCAATTGCTGGGAGCCTTGGGTATTTCCAGTTCCGTCAATGATCCCGTCGTTGCGAAGTATCTGGAGCGGACGAAGACCGTCGCGAACGAACGTGCGCGCAATCGAAAGGCTGGAGTCACCAGTCGATTAGAGGCGTTCAAGGTCGTCGCCGCCGGGTATCCGACGACTCGCGAGACCTTTGCCGCCCTGCTTGATCCGCACGAACCCGAGGCGCTGCAACTCGCCGCCGTACGCGCCCTGACTCCACTCAAGGATCCCGCGATTGCGCCGCTCCTGCTCAAGTACTGGCGCAACGCTCCACCGACCGTTCGCGTGGCTTCCACCTTGGCCCTGCTGGGGCGGACAGATCGGATGATCGCCCTCTTGCGCGCCATCGAATCCGGTCACGCCTCGGCCAGCGCCATCGACATGACTCGCCGTCCGCTCCTGCTGAATCACAAGAACACGACCGTTCGCAATCTTGCCGCCCAGTTGTTCGGCAAAACGGACCCCAACCGCGACAAGGTGATTTCAGAATACCAGGCCGCCCTGAAACTGAAGGCCGACGTCAAACGCGGTCGATCCATTTTCGAGAAAGCCTGCATGGCCTGCCATCGGGTCGATCAGCTCGGCACAGAAATCGGCCCGGACATTTCCTCCAATGCCTCAAAGGACGCGCAAGCCTGGCTCGTGCACGTCCTGGATCCGCACCGCTACGTCGATCCGCGATACGAAGTCTACCTGTGCGAGTTGAAGGATGGACAATCCCACTCCGGAATGATTACCGCCCAGACCGCCACCAGCATCACCCTGAACCGCCTCGAAACCATCCTGCGCTCCCAGATCAAGGAACTCACCAGTACCGGCAAATCCCTCATGCCCGAAGGAATGGAATCCGTCATCCCCGAGCAAGACATGGCCGACCTCTTCGCCTGGCTCTCATCTACCGGCAAGAAACCTCTCCACATTGGAACGCTTCCCGGTCTGGTTGAACCCGATTGACCTCATGCAAACCGGATCCGCTACGGCGGAGAGTTTAACTCCACTTGAGTTCGATTCGTTTTCCGCTCCGAGCGTGTTTCGGATCGAGAGTTCGGAGTTTCACTTCCGCACCGCTGTCGCGCAGGCGTAATTGCAGCCAGGCTTCTGTTTCCTTGGGGTCGAGGGTGTAGCCGACGGCGGGGAGGTGGATGAAGTGGAGTTTGCGCCACTGGAATATGCGACCTTGGTGGCGATGACCGGTCACCACGGCTTTGACCTGCGGCTTGGCATGCAGAAGATCGAGCAGGCGATCAGTGTCCTCCAAGCCGGCGATCTTCTGGACGGGGCCGGCGCTTTCCAGGAGGAGCTGCTTCGTTCCGGCTCTTTGCTCGTACTCTGCGCTGGGATCGATGTTGTGATGCATGACGACGATCGCGGGTTTGTCCGCTTCGGAATCGAGGACGGATTCAAGCCAGTCGAGTTGTTCGGCGCCCAGGATTCCCGGGCCCTTCACCGGTCGGTCGGGCGTCTTCATCGTGAGCGAATCCAACAGTACGAAGTTCGCGCGCCGGGATCTCACGAGGGATACGTGTCGGTTCTCCAGCAACCGGCGACCACCGGCTCGAGATCCTTCTCCAAATGCCCGGGCAAAGTCGCCGCGATGGTCGTGATTGCCCATTGTGACGTGAATTGGCGGACTCTCAATCAGGGCAAACTTATCGGCCAGTTGGTCATATTCTTCCCGGCCGCCGACATGTACACAATCCCCGTTCAGGATCAGTCCTGCCGGATTCTGCGGCATGGCGTTCACCTGCGCGGCCGCCCGGTCGAAATTCACCGACACCGTGGACGCGCGTTTTTCCCTGGCGGCCCGTTGCGATCCGTAATGCCGTTCGATTGATTCGGCGGACAAGAGATGCGTGTCGGAAAGCAATGCCCATAGATCAGGATCGACTTTCGGGTCGTCGGCCAAAAGGTTGCCGGTGGCGACGGCGGCCATCGTCGTCCCCGCTCCGGCGAGAAACTTACGGCGAGTGGTTGGATAGAGATGAGCTGGCATGGTGTTCGTTTGGGTTGGGAGCCTTGATCGAACAAGATAACGATGAAGACAAGGATTAAGCAGTCGCAGTATGTCATGACTACAGGCACATTTCATATCTCTCGCCGGCGGCATTGCCTGTCGGGCCGATTCCTTTTAGCGTTGGAATCATGAATTCCCAGTTCTGTCAGGATGCCATGAAGCTTCTCCTCTTCCTGATTGCGATTCTTGCCATTGCTCCGTCTTCGCCGGGAGGCGAAGGCGGTAAACACGTCGTCATCATGGCGGTCGAAGACCCGAACAATTACGACGCGGTGAACTCCATGCGCGAGTTTGGAAGAAGGGAGCTCAGCGACCTCGGCCATCGGGTCACGCTGCTTGAGGGCGACAAGGCGCTGCCCACCAATTTCCCCGGTCTCATTGACGCGCTGCGGGATGCCGATCTGCTGATTGTCTTTGTTCGGCGCGCGACTCTTCCGAAGGCGCAGATCAACGCCATCCGGGCCCATCTGGCAGCCGGCAAGCCGTTGCTTGGCATCCGCACGGCGAATCACGGTTTTGTGCCACTGCGGTCCAAGCCGATCAAGGACCGGCGGCTGGTCGCCTGGCCAGAGTTCACGCCCGAAGTGCTCGGCGGACAGAACAGCGGCTACGAGACGAAAGGTATACCGTACGCGGTAAGCCGGCATCCTCGCGCACCGAAGAACAGTCCCCTGTTGGCCGGGGTGAAACCGGAGCGAATCTCGGGCGACAAGTCGCTCTACAAAGTGTTGCCGCTGGCCAAAGACTCCGCGCCGCTGTTGCTCGGCTCGGCGACCGGGCGTCCTCCAGCCCAACCCGTCGCTTGGACCCGCCGGCATGGTGAGAAAGGTGCCCGCGTATTCTACACCAGTCTTGGCGCGCCGCAGGACATGAAACAACCAGACGTTCGCCGGCTGTTGGTCAATGCGGTCAAGTGGACGCTCAAGAGCGAGTAGACGAAACGGCCGATGCCCGCGAAGCTCTGCTGAATCAATACCCCGACCTCGAGTTCCCTTGAGCGTTTCCTTCCGATCTATTCTGCCTCCCCGGCGAAGCACCAGAGGTTGCCGGCGAAGTCATGCACGAGGACCAGATTGCCGGTGACGACCGGGGAGGTCTTGATGGGGACGCCGACGTAGAAGTCCCAGACCACTTTGCCGTCCTTCCCAACGGCGCGCAGGGAGCCGTCGTCGTGTCCAAACCAGGCATGGTCTCCAGCAATGGCTGGAGAAGAGCTTCCAGCCATGGATTGCCGCCGGGACCGTTGGAAGCGCTTGGCATCCTGGGCGCACAGGACGCGCCAGACCTCCTTGCCGGTCGACAGATCGAGTGCGCGCAGGTGTTCGCCGTTGGCGAGTAACAAGTTGTCCCACACCACCGGGATCGCATTTTGGTAGCCGGCGTTTCCGTGGCCGGCCTGCCAAATGAGCTCGCCGCTGTTCGCATTTCGCACGCGGATGCCGGAGGAACCGCTGTAGATCAGCCGGTCATCGACGACGATGGGCGCGGAGGTGGACCGCGAGGTTTCCTGAGCCTGCCAGACGGATTCGCCGCCGGGCAATCGCAGGGCATCGGCACGTCCTCGGCGAACGGCGAAGAGCACATCGTCGCGGGCGTTGGCGAAGGAGGCGTAGTAGCCGACGTCCGCCTTGATCTCCGCCAGTTTCCGGCCGGTTTGATAGTCGAGCAGGTGCTGGTGCGAACGCCAATCGGCGCAGATCAAACCGTGCTTCGTGGGCACGGGTGGAGTGTTGTTGATTGCCAACGGCCGACCGTGTTCGTAGTCGGTCTTGAGCGGCTTGGACCAAAGACGGTTGCCGTCGGCCGCCTGCCACGCTCCCACCCAACCTTCGGCGCTGATCGCGTAGACGATCCCCTTATGCACCGTGACCGGAGCCCGCATGTCGCCTTTGGGCGAGGGGGTAAACCAGACCTGTTCTCCCGTCGCAGCGTCGAGACAGCGAATGCCCGCGCCGGGGGAATTGGCATTCGGATTGCCCACGGAGAGATAGACCTTTCCCTCAGCAATCGCCGGAGTGTTGTGAAGCGTGTGAATGCTCCCCGTGTTGCGCACCCACAAGGGAGCCAACGGCGGCTTGGGGCCATGGAGAAAACGGCGAGGGCCAAGTTCGCCAGCGAGCATCCAACTGAAACCCCCTTTGGGATTGGCGCTTGGCCGCGAACGAGCAACAACTTCAATCGTCGCGGTACGCTTCCACGTCTTCCCCTCTGCCTGCGCTGCCAATTCCGCTGTCCAGACGCCTGGTTCATCCGGCGCGAATTCACCGAACCACGACCAATCTCCACGCGCTTTCAGCCGGGCTTCACTGCGTTTGTTGGACGGCGAAGTCCAACGGCATTTCACCGTCTCGACCAGCGTCTCCGTATCGTAAGCGAGGACGACAAAAGGTTGTTTGCCGGTAGTGGTTTGGCCAGCCGGAGTGACGATCTTCAGTCGCTTGTATTGACCGGCGACGCGCAGTTGAGAGGTGACGCCCTGGGGCGAAACATGGACCCAGCGATAAGTCCGCGAAAACGCGCCCCAGTCCTTGCCGCGCGCAGGAGCGCTGATCAAAACCGGTACACCGTGTCGACTGCCCGCCTGAACCGCATGCCAATGCGCGCCGATCTGACAGATCACGTTGATGCCTTGCTTGCGTCGGCGATCGAACCAATCCGCATCCAATGGATAATGCGAGATCGCGATCACCGGCGTGTTCGGTTGGAGCGATTCGAGATCCGCCTGTAGCCATGCGTATTGGCGACGTTGCGCCGCGGTGGGCAGGTAACCGGTCTCCGTGATGAACTGAAGGAAATGAACCCCGCCGTAGTTCCACGAATAATACGGCGGCCCGATCCGCTCCTCGAAATTCGCCGTGCTGCGCGGCTTCAGGAAATTGCCGTCGTGTCCACCGAAGCCTTCATACACGGGAATCTTCGACGACCTGCGAATGTAGTCATACATGTCCCACTCGAATTGCGTGCCGTTCATCGTGAGATCCCCGGCCGTCGCCAGGAACGCGGGATTGCCCGGCGCGGAAGTCAACTGCGCGTAGTCCTTCGCCGTCGGAATCATCTGCTCGATCGCGGTGAACTGACTGTCGCTTGCAGTCATGAACCAGAACTCCGCTTGCCCCGAGGCCACGTCGCGGATGAACCCAATCTCGAATTCATAATCCTTGCGAGTGTCATCAAAGGGAACGCGACCAAAGAACGAGGTTGTCGGCTTGAACCCGTTCGGCCGCGTCGCCGTGACGAAGCGATGATGCCGATCCGATGTGATGGCCAACTCAAAGCGGAACCCGCCATCCTTGCCCGTGCGCTTCACCCGTTGCCCGTCGCTGACACTCGCGTCTGCCATTCCAGCTTCGCCCGCATCGCGTCGCCCATTTCCGTTCCGGTCTTCAAATACCCAGCCGCGCACCAATATCTCCCGTGGGTTTGCCTTCGCCAACGGAGGCTCCTCCCGCTTCGGTACGGCCGCCCGCGCTGCTTTCAGTTCCGCATCATCATATCCACGCAATAGATCCGGAACTGTTCGCAGATCCGCATCGTTGATCGGCTCAGCCGGCCAACCAGTGCTGGCGAAAAGAATCAACGTTGCAAGAATCGGAATGGGCGATTCCATGAGGTGTTCATTGGATCGGTTCACTGTTCGTTGATTCTCCACGCAT
>JBMYQZ010000039.1:0-16513 GCA_049601855.1 Limisphaerales bacterium
TCCGCGGCCGCCAACCCCGCGCCCCCGGCAAACCCGGTGAGCCCTCGCGCGGCCGCAAGACCGGCGGACTCTTCGACACCTACATCCGCTCCAGCGTTGGCTATGCGATCCGTGGCGTCCTCTGGGATCAAGGCGAATCCGGTACCGGCATCGTCGGCCTCGGTCAATACACCTCCATGAGCGAACTCATCCGGGGCTGGCGCGAACTCTGGGGGCAGGGCGAATTCCCCTTCCTCTTCGTGCAGAAACCCAGCGGCATGGGCAACGGATGGTCCAAGGAAGACCCGATCACCCGCGAGTCCGAAGCCTTCAGTGCTCTACCCGACCTTCGTCGCATCGGCACAGGCCAGGCCCGTTACCTCTACACGCGCCTCATGCTTGATAATGAAAACGCCTGGATGGTTCCCGCCTGCGATCTCGGCCCGATGGTTCATCCGAAGAACAAGTGGGGCTACGGCAATCGTGCCGCGCAAGTCGCTCAACAAAAAGTCTACGAATCGGACACGCAAGCCTACGGCCCCATCTACGCCTCCCATCAGGTGAAAGGCAGCCGTGTCATCGTGAAATTCACCGAAGTCGCCGCCGGTCTCGCCACCCGCCACGGTGATGGCCTGCAAGGATTCGCCGTCGCCGAAGCCGACAATAGGTGGCATTGGGCCGACGCCAAGATCACCGGCAAGGACACCGTCGAACTCACCTGCAAGTCCGTGAAGAAACCCAAGCAAATCCGCTTCGCCTACTCCGGTAACCGCCGCTGGGCGAATCTCTTCAACAAGTCAGGATTGCCGGCGTTGGCGTTCACCACCGAAGACGTGGAGTTTTGATATGCGTCGGGGGATTGCTGTTGGTTGGCCTGCGTTTGTCTTTCATCGACAGACGTGCGCTTTGGATTTCTTTTTCAGCAACGGAATGGTCCTGCAGCAGAATTCGACCAACGCCCTGGGTGGGGCGAGTAGAGTTCTGACGGATACCAGAACGCGCTCGGAGACTCGATGGAGGGACGAGCCTGCGAGTCCGTTTCCTCTGCTTCCGAAACTACAACCGTTTCACCACGATTTGTGTGCGGAGTTCCTTGCCGGTGTCCGGATGACTGGCGGTGAGGTAATGCGTGCCCGGGGTCAACTCGGCGTAGATGCCGTTGTCGCGGTGACTGCACTGGAGGGAGGTAGAGTGCCAGCGGATGTTGTTGCCGCCGCCGGTGGTTCGCAAAGGAATGTAGCGGCTGTTGTCGGGAAGGTCGGCGTCGAGGTAGAAGACGGTGCCGGTAACAGGGGTGAGGATCTGCCAGTTGCTGGGATGGAGTGGGGTGGCGGTGACGACTCCGCTGAGATGGTTCTCCGATGAGTTGATCCATTCGTGAAAGATGCCGGGGAGGCGGGTGCGGCCGTTGACGTCGAAATCGGCTTGGGCGAGGAAATTCGGTTCGTGGCGGCGGTCGAAGATTTCTTCCGCGCTGAGGGCGAGGCGGGTGTTGGGGGCGATGAGTTTGCCGGTGTAGGGGTGGATGGTTTCTTCGACAATACCGGGCGGGCGCTGATACCAACTCGTGCCGAAGCGGCGGCGGAGGTGATGCATCAGGTCGCGCATGACGGGGCCAGCACCGGAGATGCCGGAGACGTTTTGCATGCCCGAGCCGTTGAAGTTGCCGACCCAGACGGCGACGGTGAAATCTGGGGTGTAACCGATGCACCAGTTGTCGCGGAAGTCGGAGCTGGTGCCGGTCTTGCAGGCAACCTTGAAACCCAGATTGAGCGGGGAGTGGAGTCCGAAGGCCTGGGCGCGGGCGTCGTTGTCGCTGAGAATGTCGGCGACGAGATAGCTGGCGACGGGATCGAGCAGTTGGGTGGTATCGACGGTGTCGTCGATGGGGCGATAGAGTCGGAAGGGCCGATATTCGCCAAGGCGGGCGAGGCAGGCGTAGGCGTTGGCGAGTTCGAGGAGGCGGACCTCCGGATTGCCGATGGCGAGGCCGAGTCCGTAGTGATCGGCGGGAAGATTGATGGTCGAGAGTTGGAGCGCGTTGAGGCGGGTCTTGAACACGTCGGCGCCACCGATGCGTTGGAGCAGGGAGACCGCGGGGATGTTCAGGGAATTCGCGAGCGCGAGTCGGGCACGGACAGGACCGCGGTGACGCCGATCGTAGTTCACCGGGCGATAGATTCCGCTGGAGGTCGGGAATTCGGTCGGGACATCGGCGAGAATCGTTGCGGGAGTGAAGCCTTGTTCGAAGGCCATCTGATAGAGGAACGGTTTCAGCGCGGAACCGGGTGAACGCGGCGTCCAGGCACCATTGATCTGGCCGCCGTCGTTGGAGAAATAGTCCTGCGATCCCACGAGCGCCATCACGTCCCCGGAGGGGTTGTGAATGACGACGGCGGCGCCGTTGAGAACGTTCTGCATTCGCAGGGCGCTGACGTGGCGATGAAGAATCTGTTGGGCTTCGCGGTTGAGTTCGAGGTCGAGCGTGGTGCGACGTTGCTTGGGCTGCGCGAGAGGATCGATTCGGGCGAGGGCGAGTTCACAGAAGTGCGGGGCGTTGAAGTCGCGGTGGGAACGGACGAGTTGGATGGGTTGGTTGGTAGCGTAGTGAAGTTGGGCGAGATCGAGATGCCCGTTGAGGTGCATGCGCTCAAGGATCCAGTGCTGGCGCGTTTGGGCACGGGGAAGATGGCGGAAAGGATTCAAGCGCGATGGACCTTGGGGCAGGCCGGCAAGCAGGGCGGCTTCTGAGGCGGTCAGGTTCCAGACGGGTTTGCCGAAGTAGAACTTGGCGGCGTTGGCGCATCCGATCTGGCGGTTGCCGTAGTCGAGGCGGTTCAGATACTCACTGAGAATGCGTTGCTTGTCCCAGATTTGTTCGAGACGAAGGGCTTGGATGGCTTCGATGAACTTGGTGCGAAAGGTGCGTGGGCGCGGTTCGCAGATCTTGATGAGTTGCTGGGAAATGGTGGAGCCGCCGGAAACGACGCGTTGATGGCGGACGAGACTGTAGCCGGCGCGCAGGGAGGCGTAGGGGTCGACGCCGTGGTGTCGGAAGTATCGTTTGTCTTCGGCGGAGATGGTCGCGGCCAGGAGATTGGCGGGAATGTCGGCCTCGGTCACCGGACGCCCGTAGCCGGCCTCGGACGGGATGACGCGAAGTGATTCGCCGTTGCGATCGAGGAGTTCGACGCTGGTTGGCGCGGGAGTGAAAAGGGCATCGGGGAGGGAGACCAATGGGAGACTGAGCCACGCGATCAAAGCGAGGGCGGGGAGGGATGCCAATCCAGCGAAGCACCAGCGCTTGTGGCAGAGGAGAAACCGGGAGATTCGTCGAGGGAGTTTCATCAATCCTCGTTGCGTCTCATCCGCCGTAGGACGGACATTCCTGTCCGTCTTCTGGATCATGATCAGTGTTCGGTCGACGGACAGGAATGTCCGTCCCACGGCGGATGTGCTCAATGTCGGTTCGAAGGAAAACATGGGAATCCGCACTAAGGCGGGTGGGCGTTGTATTCTGGCATGGTGAATTCATTGGGTTGCCTCCAGTTCATGGGGGGCGCCGTAGCCGTGGCGGTTGGGATTGTACATCTCCTCGACACGTGTGGGCGGGGCGGTGCATTGGCCGTCGGCGCGGACGCGGGCGAGGTATTGGATGCGATACTTGCCGGCGGGAAGACGGTTGCGGAAGAAGAGGGCGCGGTCGTTGCGGAGTTCGCGATAGTCGCTGTACCAATTCTGCGTGGACCAGTCGCTCTTGCCGGAGGCCTGAGATTTGAATTCGGGATTGATGGCCTGCAGGACGGCTGGGAGCGGGTCGTCGATGGCAACGTAGTCGGAATGTTCTTCGACGGACAGATCGAGGGTGACGACGATGGTGTCGCCGATCTCGAGATTTACGGTTGGTTGCGGTGAATTGTCGGCAGCGAGTTTGTGGAAGTAGCGTTGGACGGTGAATCCCTTGTCGGTGACCGGTTCAAACTTACGTTCGACGTGGGAGCTGACTTCGACCTCGGCGTAGAGCGTGCCGCCGTCGGGGATTGAAAGGTTGAGAGGGAGTTGGCTGCGGGCGTCGGAGAGCTCGAAGGTTCTCTCATGCTGCACGGGATCGGTGGCCAAGGTGAATTCGGAGCTCTCTTGTCCCCAATTGAGTTGCGCGGTGACCTTGCGTCCATCGGGTTTCTTGGTGCCGGACAAAGCCAACAGAGACCACGCGTTTTCCTGCGTGGAAATCCAGCGGCCGTGGCGGCGACTGGTCAGCAGCTTTTGCGTGAGTTCCGATTCGCGCGGGGAATGTAGGATGCGATAGGCCATCAGCTCGATGGCGCGAAGTCGGGAGCCGGAGCCGAAGGAATGAAATTCATCGCGCGTGGCACTGCGGGATTCGTCGAGGAGGTCGGCGGCCATCGCCGTGTGCTTGTCGTTCAACTCGCCGCTGACGAGCGCGAGGGCGGCAAAGGCGCAGGCCTCGGCGGTGAGCGTCTTGCGACGCGCGTGCAGGCGTTCGAGCCAGGTCAGTTCCTGATGACCGAGCAGGGCGAGGGTGTAGAGCGCGGTGGCATGATTGACCGTGGGTTTCTCTCGCGGTCCCAGCCGGTTCAATTGTCCGTGCAAGAATCGCTCCAGCTGTTCGAGGCGGATCGCCGTGACGTCGGCGCCGTGTTGTTGGGTGAGTTGCAGGACGATGCCCGCGTAGGCACTGCCCCAGATGCTGGCCTCCGAGTTGCCAGGCCAGTAGCTGAAGCCACCCGAGTTGAGCTGCATTGAAGAAAGCCGGTTCACGCCAGTGGCGATGGCCTTGTTGATGTCTTCCGGCTTCTTTTGGTAGAGACGGCGGAGGATCGGATCGGACTTGATGAGAATCCAAGGGAGCAGGCTGGAACTGGTTTGCTCGATGCATCCGTAGGGGTAGTGCAGCAGGTAATTCATGCCGCCGTTGAGCTGGATGAAGGGCGAGTTGGAGAGGCGGACGGTGACCTCGCCGGAACCGCTGAGGAGCAACGGGTCGACCTGGGCCAGGAGATTGGACTTGCCGCTGATCGCGCCGATCAACGAAGCGCGCATCAGCGGCAAGGGTTCCTCGACACGCAACTTGCTGATGACCGAATCAGCGAAGGACGATTGATTGGTGCGGAGAAAGCGGGCGGACCATTTCCATCGAGCCGTGCCGGTGTCGTTGAAGACCAGCGGGAAGCGCGCGGTCTTCGTTTGGCCGGACTTGAGCGGGACGCGTTGGGTTCGACGGGCCGGGCCGTCGGTGAGCGATTCGCCGACGCGTTCCCAGGTCACTTCGACGGTGTTGTCTTGCTCGGTCTGATTGATGAGTAGGGCGCGGACGTTGAGTTCGTCTCCCCGGCGGGCGAAGCGGGGCAGGACAGGTTCCACGACGAGCGGCTTGTCGATCTCGACCTTGTTTTCGGTGTGACCGAATTGGTCCGTGCCGGCATGGGTGACGGCGATGATGCGATAACGCGTGAGGCTGTCCGGGGCGATGAAGCTCGCGGATACTCGACCGTTCGTGTCAGTGACCAACATGGGCTCCCACAAGGGGCAGGCGATGAAGTTGGTGCGGGGCCCGCGTTGCAGCGGCTTGCCGCCACCACCGACCAGAAAGCCCTTGTTCCAGTATTCGATCTTCGCCGGGTCTGCCGGTTGCAGCTGCATCAACGAAAGGTGGGTGGAGACGGCGTACTTGCGGATACCGTTGAAGAGGGCGAGGGGATTGGGTGTTTCGTAGCCGCGCAGGCTGAGCACGCCTTCATCCACCGCGTAGAGTGTGACCTCGGCGTCGGCCACCCCAATGCCCTTGGTATCGCGGACCTCGACGTCGATCTGCACCTTCTCTCCCGGACGGTAATCGGCACGCTGCGGGGTGGCGCTGATCTTCAGATGCGTCGTGTCATCGATGACCTTCAAGTGGCAGAAGCCGTAACGATATTCCGGTTCCTTGTGTTGGCGCGGGCTGTCCGCTGCACCGCGCAAAACGGTGACGCTGACAAAGGTGTTCGGGGCATCCTTGATGGTCAATGGCACGCGAATGACGGTGGCGTTGCCGGTGAGATTGGTGGTGAAGGAATGATGGATGGTATTGCGCTCGACCGACACGAGTGCGCGTCCCTCGATCGGGCATTTCACGAGGATCTCGGCGTGATCGCCGACGCGGTATTCCTCGCGGTCGGGAATCAAGTCGATGCGTTTGCCGTTGCGCTGTTCCCAATCAGCTGTGTTCGCGCCGGCCACGTAGAACTGAATCGCGGAGTAGATGCGGTTGCCATTGGCGTCCAAGCCCTCGGATTCCAAGACGTAGCGGCCGGGTTTGCCGAATGTCGGCAAAGTGATCGCTGGGCTGACTGGATCCACCTTCCAATTGCGGCCCTCGCGGATGACGAACTGGACGGGAGCGTTGGTGCGGAAGATATCGACGAGCTTGATCTCGTTGCGGTAGCGCACGCTGTTGCCCGAGCCCTTGATGGCCACGGAGTGCCAATCCACGCGACGGAGACGAAGGGTTGCGGATGCGTTGGTCAACGGCTTGCCGAAGCGATCGATGGCAATCACTTGCGGGTTGAACGTATTGCCGACGTGGAGCGTTTCCGTGGGTTCGGTCAGGCCGAGGTAGTATTCCGAACTGTCAATCAGCAGGGACTTCTGCGCGGTGACCGTTTGCTGATTCATGTCCGTCACTTCTGCGATCGCCTGAACTCGGCGGGGCGCCGGGGTGACGATGTCAATCGGCACGTTGGTCCGGATCGAGAATCCGTTGGTGGGCGAGATGGTGCCGCTTCCGTGCACTGAGAAACTGTCCTGCCCGGAGATGATACGAACGTCGTTGATCCCATTGCCGAATTGAAAGTCTTCGAAGCCCTTGGGTGAAAATGCTTCATCCTGCGCCTGCAATGACCATTTGACCTTGGCGGTGCTGAGATTCTTGCCGAGGAAGTAGCGTGCCTTGACCGGGAGATCGATTGATTCTTCCGCCAGCAAACGCGACGGGCCTTCGAGCTTCACCTCGAACGCGTTCGCCTCGTAGTCTTGGGCGACGAAGGTGGTTTCCACGGATTCGCCAAACCATCCCAGGCTGGCGCGATAGCGGCCGTATTTATGGGGCGGGGTGGTGAACTTGAAATCGAACGATCCACGTTCGGACAGATACAGGTTGGTGCTGAAAATCGTACGGTTGCGGGGATCGTGGACGTTGAAGTGGATCAGCCGGTTGTGCTTCTCCGGATCGACTTCGACCTCGTCGCCAACGCGCCGGGCGATGCCCTTGAAACGCACCACATCGCCCGGACGACAGACCGGCTTGTCGACGAAGAAGAGCATGCGCGGCTCAGGCTTGCCCCCTGACCGCCAGGAGATCGGCAGGCCCAGACCGTAGCGACTCAAGGCGCTGTGGTTGAGATGGAGTCCGTTGACGTCCGGTCCGAGGTTGGCGAACAGGTAGGAGTATTTCTGCGAATCGAGGTGGCCGATGCCTTGCTGGTCGGTCTGCGTATTCGCGACGACTTCGTTTTGCGGGCTGAATAGTTTCAGGTCCACGTTTTTCAACGGGGATCCATCCAGCAATGAGAACGCGTGCACCCAACTTCCGGTGGCGTGATTCTTCCAGAGCAGGCCGATGTCGGTGTGCTGCAGAATGGCCTGGGCGAACGCGCTCCCTTGACGTTGGCCGGGAAGGCCCCGACTGCTTGCCTGCACGAAAACCGCACCTTGCTGTCGGTCCGTATTCTCGCGGATGTCGATGGTGAGCCGATCCATCGCATCGCGCTCGGCTTGGCTTCTGACCCAGAAGTTGGGGATCTCCTGTCCGGGTACCAGATCGAACGGCACGTTGCGCGATCCGCCGCGGGCATAGCGTTCGTAGCTACGCAGAATTTGCAGGTAAGTTTCTGGGCTCAAACGCTTGGCCCGAAAATCAATCTTCGGGGTGTTCATCGCTTCCACGTGGAAGTAACCCGTGCCGCCCGATTGCTGGACTACATTGAATGAAGGGAATCGGATTTGAGGCTTCAGCGGGCTGAATCTCACCACCGTTTCGAATCCTTCCTTCATGGATTCACCGGTGCGGGAAACGAGATCGGGTGACACTTTGACGACGTAGTCCTGATCGAGTTTGAAGTCGCCGGTGAAGCTGACGCCCGTCCAACTCGCTGAGTGGATCAACTGCTTGGGTTTCGGGGTGATGGTGATCTTGTCTCCGAAATCCTGCTCCGGCCACCGGTTCATTTTGACGAAGATCTGTTTGCCGAGATACCAGCTGTTGCGCGTTTCCGCGCCCAAAACCCGGATCGGCGTCACGTGGCCGATCTGGATGGTGACCGGTTTCTGCAGGGCCAAGGCGGGCAGGTTGGAGGGCAATCCAGAGCGAAGTTCGAGCGTCCAGTCAGCGGGTGTGAGCGGCTCTGCCGGGGTGACTGTGACCACGTTGGTTTGAGCAATCCGGAGATTCGACGCGGAACTGAAACTCGGGGGCATGCTTGGCTCCGAGATCGGGGCGGGGACCGACGGTAGACGCGCCGCCATGGCTGAATCGAAGGACCGCTGCCAATCCTTGTGCACTTGCGCCTCCCGTCGGCCCAAATCTGTGTCGGTCAGATATCCGCCAAGCTTGCTGCCGTGAAAACGCTTTACAATGGCTGGGACCTCGCGCTGGCCGGAGCGGAATACTGCGTGCGGCTCGACCTGTCGGATATCGACCGGTGCGTTGAATTCCAAAGTCACGCTTGGCCGGGCCGACACATTCGTGAGGATGCGAAAACTTGTGCGCAGATTAGTGACGCGAAAGGGCGGCGTTTCGAGGGTGCGGTCGAGATCGAGCTTCACGTATTGCCCAGCGGCGTTCTGCAGACCGGAGGAGAGTCGGAAGCGATACTTCGTTGCCATTCGCGGCGCCTCGGTGGGGGTGAACACACCTGTGCGAGCGTCGAGCCATTGAAATTCTCCGGGGAGTGAAGGTTCAATCCGGAGCGGTGAGAGTTTGGTCCCCCGCCCGACCTTGTTGGCCGCTACCATGTCCAGCGGGAAACGGACCTCAAATGACGAGTAGGATTCGAACTCCTGGGTGGTCAGCAGCAGTTGTACATTCTTCGCGAGATCGCGGCGGGGCTCGCAACTGACCATCGCAAGCAACACGGCGACCAAGCAAAATGTCCGCCACGCAAATACGTTGCGGCCATCCAATGACGAAGGGTGCAGGTTCATCAATCGGCTCTCGGTTCGAGACTCAGTCTCCGCCAGAACGCGTGCTTCACAAGCTGCACTTATTCACTGAGCCGGATCTCGATTCCCACACCCGTCCCGATGCGGTACACTTCCGGGGACTATTGACCGATATCGTTCGTCCAAGTGGGAAACCGTGAACCCGCCATGGGGACAAATAGGATCATCTCGGCGGCTGGGGATGAAGAACGCTGCCGGTGGGTCGAAGGTGGAGAGCCGCTGGGGAACTGGTTTCGCGAAGCCCACAGCCGTCAGCATGTGACGCTACGGGTGGGGCCGTGATCCGCGAAAAAAACTTTCGCCGGAATGCGTTTCACTTAGACGCCGGGGCGAGTTTGGCCACGGGTTGGTCATAACTCTTACCCGGCGGAGCGATCTCATTCCCGGCCGGGTCGATGAAGGTGGGAGTGAAGAACGCCCAATACTTCTTGCCGGTCAGCTTGGAGGTCACCTTCAGCATCATCGTCTGCCCTGATGACATGACGGCCGCCGTGTTGCCTTCCGCGATGTCGACGATCGGGGTTGTTTCGTGAAACCAGAGATCATCGCCGACTTTCTTTGCCGGTTTGCCCAAGTCCTGGTCGAGATAGCCGTCGAACGTCGTGATCTGCAGCTTGACCTTGAGGAGTGTGCTCACTCCATCCGGCTGCACGGCGGGATGCACGTCGGCCGTGATGCCGGTCAGGATGTTGGTCTTCATTGATTGGACCTTCTTGCCGTTGGCTTGGGCAAAGAATCCGGTCTCAATTGGCGTGTTCCGTCCGACCTGCACCTGGGCCTCCCGGTCGTCCACCGTGACAATGCGGGGAGCGGAAAGAATATCGATGCCGGCCGTGTCGCGGGCGTGCTTGAGCACACGCTGGTAATCCTCTTGGCTCAGCACGCCCGCACCGCTCACGGGAAGCTCACCAGACTTGTTCGAGCTATCGAGAATCTTGCTGGTCAGGAGGATCTGCACCCTTGGCGTGACGCCCAGCTGCTTGTTCTCAGCTCCCGTGAGCGTTTTCGCGGTCGACTTTGGGACGGTGGCACTCGGCTCGGGGGCGTTCTTGATGCGTTCGCGCATCCGGCCGATCTCGGCACGCAGGGCGTGGATTTTGTCCGCTTTCTTTCGCAAAGCGGCCACTCCTTCGGGTTCCATACCGATGCTCTTTAGGCGCTGGTTCTCTGCCTCCACGTCCGGCAGGGCGGTCAAGATCGCAGCCAAGTCAGTATTCTGCTTTTCCAGAGCACGAATCTTCTGACTTTGGTGATGCATTGAGGCGGCGACTCCACCACCGATCAGGAGGCCAGCGGTAATTTTTAGGAAACGGTTTTTCATGGTTGAACCTTTGCTGGTGTCGCGCGGATGGCTTCGAGCTCAGATTTCGAATCCGGCGCCGTGGGAGGTGCGGATCGCGATGATTCCCAGGCGGACGCGACCATGGATTTGTCCAAAGGCGTAGGGGTGAGGAACAGGAAGCATTCCCGACCGATGGGATCGGATTTGGCGTGCAATAGCATGGTCTGGCCATCGGGGATCTGGAAGGAGGTTTGCATCTGGGCGAGATCCACGATCGGCACCGTCTCGTGAAACCAGATGCCTTTCCAGACCTCTCTCCTCTTCAATCCTGTCGCCCCAGGGAGATAGCCGTCGAAACTCGACCGGCGAAAGTTGATCTTCGTATGTGTGCCCGCGGATTGCCGAGTGCCCGTGATGTCGATCCGTATCCCCGCCATGAAGTTCGTGGAGACGAGATCGAATTTGATCCCATCGGATCGAGCGTAGTAGCCGGTCACGACGGTCTTACTCTCGACCACCTCGAATTGAGCCTCTTGTCCGTCTAAGGTGACCACTCGAGGTGCTGAAACGACGCTGAATCCCGGCTCGCTTTCGAAGGCCTTGATCATGTCGGCCGCTTGGTCGCCGGGATACAGTCTGGTCGAGCCCGGCGCGGAGGTGATGTTGAGCGGGAGCTTGGCGTTGGGAGCGTCGTCATCGCGGGCGATGATCTTGGCGGTGAACAACGTCTGCGGATTGAGTGTCTCGTTTTTCTGTTCCTCGGCGGCGACGGGCAGCATCGAGTTTGGTGGCGTGCCCGATGGTTCCCGGATCTGCCGCCGGAGGCGATCCATCTGAGCGCGGAGCGCGTGCACTTCGGCGGCTTTCTTTCGCAAGCTCGCGATTTCGTCAGGGTCGAGCCCTTGGGCGATTAGACGCTTGTTCTCGACTTGGAGTTGTTCCATGCGGGTGGCCTTGGCCGCGAGGTCGGTGTTCTGTTTTTCCAGTGCCGCGATCTGCCGGTTCTGCGAGTGCATCGAAACGGCCACCCCACCACCGAGTAAAACGACGGCGGCCGCCTTGGCGAGCACGGGGGAAAGTCCCAGGGACGTGCCCGCACTGACCGCGGCGATCGCGACCGATTTGGCCGCGATTGGTGCCGCGGCGACTTGTTGCCCCAGGCACAAAGCCAACGCGGCCGTGCTGGTGGTGATGCCTTTGCGACCGAGGATGGCGCGAAGTTTGTCGAGCGCACGAGAGACGCGTTTCTGGGCGGCGTCTTCGCTGATGCCGAGGCGTTCGCCCACGCGGCGTAGATCCCATTCGTCCATGAAGCGCAGGACGAGAGCGTCGCGATCCTGATCGCGGAGTTCGGTCATCGCGAGATGGAGTTCCTCGTTGGGAACGTCGGGGGAGCACTTGCTCTCGCTCATTTCTAGGGCCTGTCGTTCGCGCTCGCGGCGGCGGCGTTCGGAGCGGTTGTGGTTGGAGGCGACAAAGCAGGTGTGACGATAGAGCCATCCGGAGAGTGGTGTCTGTTCCGGAATCTGTCGTGCCTTCCGGGCGAGATCGGCGAAGACGGTCTGGCAGATGTCCTCGAGCTGTCCGCCGTCGGCCGACGACATCTTGCGGGCGGTCGAGTAGACCAGATTCAGATACTGATCGACGATCGGCGCAAAATCATCCGAGGAGCCGGAGGCGAGGAAGGATTGCATGAGTTCTCGATCGTCGTGCGCCATCAGTTTAACGAATAGAAGCCGCCGCCCGCCGAATTCCGACAAGGAAATGAGATTATTCTGCGCGGGCTTGCGAAATGAATCCACGCCGCCGCTCGGAATAGGCGCCTTGAGAGTAGAGTTTCTCGAACAACCAGCGCAGCCCCTTCTCGAGTTCTTCGACCGACATGAGCGCAGGTTGAAAGTTTACATCAAACAGCGTGCAGCGATCCCAGAAGCGTTCGGCCAACAACCGCTTTTCGTTTCGTAGACGTGCATACAACTCGGTGCCGGGGAAGGGCGTGAGCACGGTGACCTGCACCTCGGCCAGTCCGGAGGATTTCACGAAGGCCTCGATGGCGGGGAAGATCTCCGGAGTGTGATTGTCCAGGCCGAGAATGAAGCAGCCGTTGACACTGACACCGCGTGATTGCAGGCGGTCGATCACCTCTTGATAGAGTTCGGTCATGCCCGCCTTCCACTGACGCGGATCGACCGTGGTGAGATCGTTGGCGCGCGGACTTTCGAATCCGATCAATAACTGGCGGCAACCCGACTCCGCAAGCAGATCCAACAATTCGGGATCGTTGGCCACCGACGCATCCGTTTCCGTGAACCAACGGATCTTTTCCGGGATCAACGCCCGCAGAAACTCCTTCCCCCATTCGTGATTCAGGAAGGTGTTGTCGTCGGCGAGTTCGAAAAACGGGAGCTCAACCCATCGCTTCGCCTCGCGGATTTCTTCGATCACCCGATTTACGGGCTTTTGCTGGAAGCGAGAGATCAAACGGCTGGCGCCACAGAATTCGCAGTCTCGTGGACAACCGCGCGAGGTCTGAACCGTCACTCGATTGTAGGCGCGCCCCTGCAAGAGCTGAAACGCCGGCATCTGATAACCGGAGCCTCCGCGGTAGATTCTTTGCAAATCTCCCTTCTTAGCGTCCGTTAACAGACGATTCCAAACTCCCTCGGCATTGCCGACGAGTACGGCGTCACAGTGTGCCAATGCTTCCTCCGGCAACACGGATACGTGCAATCCACCCATCACGACCTTGCTCCCGAGCGTACGAAATTCATCAGCCAACCGATACGCTTCATCAACGCTGGCGGTCAGACTCGAGATGCCGACGAGATCGAAGTCGGTCGCCACGTTCCCAGCTTCCTCCACATCCAAGTAGGTGATCTCATGTTCTTCCGGTGTCATGCCGGCGAGCGTTAGCAACCCGAGCGAGGGCAGGGAGGCGATCATCTTCCCGCGTTCCACGAAGCCGGGAAGCGTCAAACCAAGCGCACGCAATTCCGGATTCACCACCCGGATGCCGCTCATGGCGATGAGTCCGATCTTCACCTCGTTGCCTGGCTGGTGTCGGGGTGTTCGCGACCGATGAGTTCGAGCACGTTCGTCCAAGCCGCGCGTTGACCGGGGCGGTCAGGCCAGCGTTCGAACGTCTCGCCGGTCAGAGCGGTCGATCGCCACACGTCGATCAGGAGCGGGTTATCGGCGATCCATCGTCGTCCTTCGGGGAAGCGGTTCAGTCCGGTGAGCATTTGATGGACGCCGATAGGGTCGGGGCCGAGGAATTTCCAGTTGAGGTTCAAGTCTTCGCGACGATCAGTGGCGTCCTTCTTCAGCCATTGGTCCTCACCTCGCCAACGGGAGCGATAGTGCGAGACCATTTGGTCGAGCTTTTCGAGGAAGTAGGTTTTCATCCAGGCGGCGGCGCTTTCCCGGAGTTCACCGATGACCGGGGGCAGTTCCTCGAATACGCTGCGTTCGAAGGCCTTGGGAGGCAGGTCGCGGCTGGGCGCCAGTTGGGAATCAGGAAAATGGTTCAACCAATCCAAGGCGGCCCGGTGGTTCCCGGCTTTCAGTCGGCGTTCATACTCGACCACGTTGCGAACTTCCGTTTGCGGATGGATGGCGATCGGAACCCAGATCGCTGCCAAGATGGATAAGGAGACGAAAGGCACCTTCCCGGGTTCAGATTCCGGCAAGCTCTGTGCCGGGCCGCGCCAGCCCCAGGTGAAACCGAGCACTGCTGCGATGGGAAAGGTCAGGGCGGCGTTCTCGAAGGCGAAGCTGAGGCCATGGGCGAGGACGTCTTCGGCCGGAGAATTCCTCATGCCACTCATGCCGGTCAATAGGACTCTGCCAGCAATGACGCCAAAAAGAGAGACCACGACCACCTCGGCGGAGGCTGTGACCAGCACCCATGGGAGAACGCGGGAGAAGTGGATCCCGCAGACGACCGAGAGGCAGCGCGTTATCAGCCATACCCTCCAGGTGGATACGACGGCCAGGAGGGTCAGATTCGCCGAAGCGGCCGATACTGGGTCCAGCCAACGCTCCACCGGGATGGCGTAGAGCCAGGCCGTGGGCGCGGTCATCCAGAACATGCCCATGAAGCAACGCCAATTGGACGATTCCTTCTCCTGTCGATTCTTGTTTTCGCTGCGCCATGTTCCCACTTGGTAGGCCACGATGAAAATGCAGGTGCCGGAAACGATTGAGAAGAGCAGGGAACCGAAGGTCCACTTGAGCGGGTTTTCGGTGATGAAGATCTGGTCGTAGTTGCGCGGTATCGTCGTGATCAGAACCAAGATGATTCCCGTCCAGATGGAGGCGCGGGAGCGGGCGACTTTTTCGATTGCTTCCCGATTGCCGAATTGGAATTTGAAAATCGTCCCCGCGTTCACGTTCCTCTTCTACGCTAGTGCCGGGGACCGCGCAGTCAAATTTGACATCACCAACTCCTCGACAACATTCCGACCGTTCACCAAGACTCTGCCGCCCTGCGCATGGAAACGAACGGAAATGGGAAGACAACGCTCTTCTGGCTTTGGCTCGCCGCTTTTTACGTGGTGTGGCTGGCACTGGTCGTGACGGGAGATCATTGGAAGACGATCACGGACAATTGGGGCATCGCAGTGGCAATGGCGGCGGGATCCTATGTCGCCGGCTCCACGCCGATGGGAGGAGGATCGGTTGGTTTTCCGATCCTCGTGTTGTTGTTTGAACAACCCGCAACCTTGGGACGCGATTTCAGTTTCGCGATCCAGGCGATTGGAATGACCAGCGCGACGATCTTCATCCTGTGTCGGCGGCAGCCTTTGGAATGGCCGATGTTGCGTGCGGCTTTGGTGGGCTCGTTGATCGGTACGCCCTTGGGCATTTTCCTGATCGCGCCGCAGGTTTCGGGACTGCACATCAAGTTGCTCTTCGCGGTGATCTGGGCGAGCTTCGGAGTGCTGCATCTGTATCGCATTCGCGAGATCACCGGCAACCACGGCATCACGCCGACGAATCATCGTTTCGATCACATCACCGGCTTTCTCACCGGCGTATTAAGCAGCGCGACCTTCGCCTCGATCACTGGCGTCGGTAACGACATGGCGCTGTATTCCGTGCTCGTGCTCGTCTGCCATGCGGACCTGAAGATCGCCATTCCCTCGTCCGTCATCGCGATGGCGTTCACGTCGTTGGTTGGGATCGGAACCAAGTTGGCCACGAACTCCGTGCAGCCGGGAGTCTATGAGAACTGGCTGGCCGCTGCTCCGATTGTGGCCGTCGGTGCGCCATTGGGGGCATGGGTGGTCAGCAAGGTAGGCCGCAAATCGACCCTTTTCGTCGTTTCCATCCTATGCGTTCTGCAGTTCGTCTGGACCTGCTATCACGAATGGGAATTGCTTCAGTTGAAGGGCCTGCTCTCCGCGTTGGCCGGCGTTCTGGTCTTCAACATCATCTTTCAGCAACTCCACAATCTGGGCGACCGGCTGGCCCGCCGTCAGCAGCCCTGCGGATTACCGGCATCAAGCGACTAGTTCGTACCGGGTGTCTTGGAATGCGCCTGCTGCGGGAAGTCGAAGGTCAACACCAGCGGTTGAGACCCCGTGTTTTCGATTTCGACACCGCCGCTGTTAAGTGCCGACTGGGTGATGAAGCCGATCTCGGGATAGAGTTCACCGAGCTTCATATCCTGGTGATAATTCACCTCGAGTTTTCCGACCCGGCCGCTGCCGCCGTTCGTGTGGAACAGCGCGGGACTCTCGGGGCAGAAATTCGTCTTGCCGCTGGGCTCCACGATGAGACGGAGGATGGAGCACTTCTGGTCGCCGAGGAAATCACCGTAAACAATCCACTTGGCGTCGACTCCGTCGCCGGCGAACTCTTCGGCGGTGATGGCCGGACGCGAGTTCTTCCGCACGAAGTCCGGGTCCTGATTCGCTGCGAAGTCGAAGGTGTCGACCAGAAACTCCCAGTCTTCGTGTTTGTCCTTCGGATAGTCCTCTTCCCGGCAGGCGTAAAACGCATCGGCCGCTCCGATACGTCCATCAAGCG
>JBMYQZ010000040.1:0-16409 GCA_049601855.1 Limisphaerales bacterium
GAACTTCGAGGGGAAGGTCTTCGAGTATCCGGAAGGCGAAGACGGCACGCCACTCGTTCCCGCGCCGACTCATTTTGAAGAGCCGCAGTTGGTCTGAGTTTCAGGCGACGAACCACGCGTTTTGACCGGACTCGTATCCGCGATCCTGAAGTGCCGGCAGTATCTTCTCACGCGCTCCTTCAGCACCAACGGCTACGAGCAACGTTGTCCCATCTGATTCCGGAAGGTCTTTGAAACTGATCACTTCCACGTTGTGAATTCGCTTGCCGATCTTTTTCGGTGCCACGTCCACGACATAGGGAATGGTCAGTCCTGAGGACTGGAGCCAACGCAGCCAACCTTTGCCGGTTTCACCCGCGCCCCAGAGTCCGCAGTGGGTTTGGTTGTGTAGTGGGCCAAGGAGAAGATGCTCGCGGCGACAGCTGTCGAAGGCGTCCATACTGTAGCGTTCATCGGTGCGGGTGAGGCGTGACTTGCCGTCGGTCCAGTCGAGGATGACCTCTGGAACTTTGGCGGCGCGGTAGTTGGCTTGGAGTGCTCTGAGCCAGAGGTCGTAGTCTTCGGGGAAATCGCCTTTGCGACAGCCAAGTTTCCAAACTTCGTGTTTGGCGATGATGGTCGGGTGGACGAGGGGAGATTCAATGAAACGCTGAGACAGGATTTCTTCGTGGGTGATGCAACTGTTCACCCAGCGTTCGTAGCGTTGCATGGAGGGAACGGAGTTTCCCTCACCATCGACTATGCGGACGAGACCGCCGGCGATGTCGAGTTGCTCGGACTGGAGGAGTTGGATTTGTTTCTGAAGTCGTTCGGGATAACTGAAGTCGTCGGCGTCCATGCGGGCGATGAATTCGCCTTTGGCTTCTGCCACGCCCCGATTCATTGCCGAGGCGACGCCGGCGTGCGACTGGGTGATTAGGCGAATCCGCGAGTCGATTGGCAGAGCGTCTGCGGATCGATCGGTTGAACCGTCATTGACGACGATCAATTCGAGATTCTGCCAAGTACCATCGAGGATGGAACCGGCGGCACGGCGGAGCGTGTCCGCGGCGTTGTAAACGGGAAGGACGACCGATACGAGCGGCTCGCTCACTTCTTGGCGAGGCGGCCGAAGTGGCGGTCGGCGAAGTTGAGGTATTGCGTCCAGTCGTAGGGGAGAACGTCGTGCTTGCCGGTGCGGTAGTGGTAGCCGATTCGGTCTCCAACGGGTTGATCGAGACCAGGTTGCTTATCGACACCAAGGCCTTTGAGACCGAAGAGGGCGTAGACGGGTTCAGCGAGCTTGGCGCTGGTGAATTCGCCGTTGGGGTCGGCCCACTGATCCTTCTCGGCACTGGCGACGTAGACGGGACGCGGTGCCATAAGAGCGATGAGCATGTGCTGGTCTACGGGACAGGTATCTTCCTTATCGTTGTATTTGTTGTAGTTCTCGTTGAACCAGTGGGGGAACGAAGTGTTGATACGCTTTACGGTTTCGCCGAAGTGACGGCGACTGAGGGCGGCCCCGCCGCAGCCAGAGTTGTTGGAGATGACGATGGCGAAGCGTTCGTCGCTCGCTCCTCCCCAGAGGGAGGTCTTACCGAGGCGTGAATGGCCCATGAGGGCAACCTGCTTTTGGTTGATGTCGCCATCCTTCTCGAAGTAGTCCATCGCGCGGCTGAGGCCGTAGGACCAGGCCGCAATGGCGCCCCATTGCTCGGGAGCGGGAGTGGTGCGTCCAGCCGGGAGGTGATATGCGCGGAGACTACTCATCCAGCCGTTCTTGTGATCCGGTTCGACGTCACCGTAGTACATCGTGGCGAGCGCGTAGCCGCGATCCAAGATCTGGTTCACATCCCATCTGTTTGCTTTCTTGCCCCGGCCAGCGTCCGAAGCCCGATGGCTCTTGGTTTTTCGCATCCAGCTATCAGGTAGTTTGATTTCGGGGTCGGCTTGGATTGCGTGGTTGCCATCGAAGTTGTAGCCGATGAAGGCAGGGACCGGACCCTTGGCTCCGTTGGGCAAATAGATGAGCAAGTCAACCAAGGGACCGTAGCGTTTCTCGGTCAGTTGAATCTGGATCTGTTTGCGGGTGGCTTTGCCGCCGAAGGCGTTGTCGTCTATGGACAAAACGCGGTAGCGAAGTGGGCCAAAACGCTTGGGCACAGCGCCATAAACTTCCTGCTGAAACAACTTGAGGATCTCCGCTCGACGACGACCAGACCAATCCTTGGCGGTTTTCACCGGTGTTCCATCAGAAAACTTGAGTGGATCCGGCAATGTGTAATTGGGCACTTTGGCTTCGTCGTAGTTGAAACCCTTGGGCTGTGCGCAGGCATTGAAGGTTACGAAAACGACCCCTAGAGCAACGGCGAATCGGGAGAATTGCATGCCTTTTTATCCGGGGAACGCGTGCATTTGTCCATCATCAGATCGATCAAGATATGGTGGTCGTATTTCAAACGAACCCACTGGGTTGTGCTATTCTCGGGTGTTTTGGCGCATTGCGATTGCCGGAAACGTCGACATTGGGTAGAAAACCCCTTAATGGATCATTGTGCCGTCGTGGGTACACACTCGGTTGCCGTGGCGAAGCTTTCGCTGCACGACCGGCGAGGGCAGTGGTGTCGGCGCACTACGAAGAATTCCGATCAGGGTTGGGAATTGGACCTATTGAGAAAGAGAGAGCGATGCGCGTTTATGGTTGCAGGTTGGATATGCGCCCGTCGGGCGTCTGCAGGGATGCAGATGTCGACAGCGGGAGCAGGCCGGTTGCTGGATACTCGCGCAGGATGTCGCGAGGATCTGGCAGTCTCGGCGCATGCTCGCACGGCGCACCCAATCGGTGACGCCATGTCTATGCATGCGACAACCGATGACACGCGACTGACGCAACTTTTGGGCGTCAGCCTCCTTCTCATGCCGTCTTCTGCCGGAGACAATCGGCCTTACATATCCAACCTGGCTGGGAAGCTGGCTGACGCCTGTTCTTTCGTGGGAGGTGCTCCATGAGTGGCCTCACGCAACGACGGGTGGTGATCACCGGAATCGGTGTGGTGGCAGCCTGCGGACATGACCTCGACACCTTTTGGAATTCGGTGGTCGAAGGGAGCAGCGGAGTGGCTGAGGTGACGCGCTTTGATCCGGGCGATCTGCCGACACGGTTGGCTTGCGAGATCAAGGATCTCAACGTCGGTCAGTTCATTGACCCCAAGCGGGCCAAGCGATTCGAGCGCTCGATTCGGCACGGTCTGGTTGCGGCCAAGATGGCGGTGGAAGACGCCGGAGTGACCCACCTGAATTCCGATCGCGTGGCGATTACCGAAGGCGCGTCCGTCGGTGGGCTGGAGAGTTCGTTCAAGGCACAAGCGGCTTTTGAGAACAAGGGCTACCGCTCGATGAGTCCGTTCACCTTGATCAACTCCTATGCCGGAAGCGGCAGCGCGGAGGTCGCGATTGAGTTTGGGATTGAAGGAACGGTGTTGACGATTGGTTCCGGGAGTTGCTCGAGTACGGATGCGATCGGTCAAGGCCGCTCGCTCATTCTACAGGATGAGGCCGACACGGTCTTGGCGGGAGGCAGTGAAGCGCCGTTGCTGGGGCCGGTGTTCGGTTCCTTCTGCTTGGCGAAGGCGATGTCGGCGACGGCGATGAGGCCGTTCGATCGCGATCGGGACGGGTTCATTCTTGGTGAAGGCGCGGCTTATGTCGTGTTGGAAGAGGCTTCGGTGGCAGTTGCGCGCGGGGCGAAAGTTTACGCGGAATTGGCGGGCTATGGCTCGATTTGTGAAGCCCATAATTCTGTCACTCCCCAACCGGATGGCATCGGGATGAGCCGGGCCATTCGCAAAGCGCTGCGTCAGGCCAAGATGGATGCCGCGGATCTGCAGTATATCAATCTGCACGGAACGGCGAGTGACACTCATGATCCGGCGGAGACCAACGGGATCAAGCTCGCGCTGGGGCCGCAGGCCAAACAGCTTTCGGCGAGTGCCACCAAGCCGATCACCGGCTACACGCTGGGTGCGTCGGGTGCCGTCGAGACCGCGGTTACCGCCTTGGCGATCGATCGCCAAGTGATTCCCCCGACCATCAACCACGATGAGCCGGCCGAGGGTTGCGATTTGGACTATGTGCCGAACGAGGCGCGGCCTTATCCGTTGACCACCGCCATCAGTGTGAACGCCGGCTTCGGAGGCCGCAACTCGTGCCTGGCTTTCAGGAGGTTCGAAGCATGAAGCTGCTGCTCTCACTCATTCCCCTGACGGCGGCACTGGTCAATTTTGCGTTGATTCTGTTCGTGCTGACGCGAGATCGCCGCTCGGTGCTGAACCGGGTGTTCCTGCTGTGGGGCGTGTCCATGATTGTGTGGAACGTCGGGACGTTTGTTTTGTTCCGTATGCACGATCCGGCCGAGGCACTGTTCTGGGCGCGGGTGCAGCACTTGGGATTGATATTTCTGCCACTGAGTCTGCTGCACCTCACCCTGTTGATTACGCAGGTCCGATTGCCAAAATTGATCGGTGCCTTGTACGCTTGGTTTGGGCTCGTGGCTTGCTCGAACTTCACCGGATATTTCATCAGCGATGTGCGGGAGTCGGGTTGGTCGTTTTATGCCGTGGCGGGACCGGCGTACTGGGTGTTTACCGTCAGCTACGTTTTCTTCACCAGTGCGACCATCCTTCTGCTCTTCAAACGGCAGCAGTATCTGCACAGCAACCACCGGGCTCGCGTGCAACTGCTGCTCTGGGCAAATGCCGTCCTGATTGTGTTCGGCTTCAACGACATGCTGCCGATCATCGGGGTGGCCGTTTATCCATTTACCGATACACCGATCGTTCCCTTCGGAAGCGCTGCAGCCATTTTTTACGGACTGATCGTGGGATACAGCGTGCTGCAGCATCACCTTTTGGATATTCATGTGACCCTGGGCAAAGCCGCTGCCCAAAGCGTGCGGTTGTTGTTCCTCTTCGTTCTCGGATTGTTGCAATTGCTGATCCTGAATGCGCTCGTGCCGGGGCAGTTCACGCCCGTGGCCTTCTTCGGTTCGCTTGTGATCCTGCTCACCAGTGCGATCATTGCGTCGATCTTCTTCCCGCGTTTGTTTGGAGAAGGGGATGAGTCGATTGAACGGAGGTTTTTCTCCGGTCGCTTCGCGGATCGCTTCGAATATCACGACAAGTTGCATCAGTTCATGCAGGACATGCCGTTTTACAACAGTACGGACCATCTTCTGAACGACCTGGAGACCCTCTTGACGAAGAGCGTGGGGGTAAAGAGTTACCAGATTATCTTGTTGGATGAGACCACGCACTCCTACTCGATCTTCCGCGGCTATCCGGAGGAAGGGACGCGTTTCCTGACCAATCTCCGTCCTGATGCTCCAGCCATTCGAATCTTTCGCGAACCGCAACGGGAATACCTCGGTTTTAACCTCGCCTACAGCGAACCGGGGGAGACCGAATTGGAGTACGAGGCGAGGCATTCGCTCGCCTTGTTTGAGCCGGAATTCTGCTTCCCGTTGAGGGCGACGGATGAACCGTTTGGCTTGTTGCTGATCGGTGAGAAAGCCAACGGTCAGCCGTACACTCCGAATGATCTCAAATTGTTCACCCGCTTGGTTCGAAGCCTGAGTTTGATCGTGAATCAGATGCGGTTGAAGCAGCACGTCCTGTTGGCAGAGGAACTGGAATTACTGGGACGCATGTCGCGTGGTATGGCGCATGATCTGAACAATCTGCTGACGCCGGTTTCGACGTTCCTGCAGTTATGCCAGGAAGCCGGCGGGGAAGCCGCGGAGAATGAACTGATGCCGGTCTGTCTGCGCAACGTCGGCACGATTCAGGCATATGTGAAAGAGGCCTTGTTTTTCTCGGAGAATCGAAGTTTGCAGCTGGGTGAGCAGAAGCTCGATGAACTCATGCAACACGTGGTGGCGCTTGCTGATGAGAAACTGCAACGACAGCAGGTAAAGATCGAGATCAAGCGCAACCCGCCGGTGTCAGTTCAGATCGACAAGATTCTCATCCAACGCCTGCTCGGGAATGTGCTCTCAAATGCGATCGATGCCTCGGGTGCCGGCAGCGCCATCGGGATTGATATTTAGTGTATCGACGCCTCTGGTCCGGACGATCAATGGGCGCGGATTCGCGTGATGGACGCTGGCGAGGGAATTTCTCGCAAGAACCTGCAGATGATTACTTCGGGCTACTTCACGACCAAGGCAACGGGCGATGAGAAACGCGGCTTTGGGCTTGGTCTCGCGATTTGCCGCAAGATCGTGCATTTGCACGGTGGCAACTTGGATATTGCCAGTCGCGAAGGCAAAGGCACGACGGTCCGCATTGATCTGCCGTTGCGCCAGAAACCCCAAGCCGCCGAACCCGAACCTGAACTGATTACCGCATGAAGACACTTGTCGTCATCACGCAAGACCCGCGCTTTACCGATGCGCTCCGCATCGGTTTGGACGCGGCGTCTTATCACGTGCGGGTGTTTGGCGATCTGGTGACGGCGACGGAAGGAACGGCCGGCGGCGTGACCGATTCGGTGATCCTCACGGCGGATGTCGGATTGACTCGGGCAATGATCGCGACGGCGCGGCGGGCGTTCCCCGAGTCGGCGTTGGTCGCTGTCGGCGACGGCTTGGACGAAACGGCACAGGAAGATCTATTGACTGCGGGTGCTTCGCAGGTGTTTGGCAACGGATTGAATCCATCCGTAATGGCGGCCTGGCTGGCGAACCAGCCGGCACGGGTGATTCCCACAGCGCCGGCGCCATTGCCGACGGATGGTTCGAACGTGGACGCGACTCTGAAGCCGTTGGAAGTGATCGGGGAGTTATCCAGCTTGCTGTCAGGGACCTTGGATCCGGAAGAACTCACCCGGGAATTCATGCTCCAGGTCCGCCGGATCATCGGCGCAAATCGGATGGCCTTGTTCCTGCGAGCAGATGCGAGTGCCGACGAATTTACGTGCGCCTTCGCCACCGGTCGGCGCGTGGACGTGTTTCGAGATTACGGACTTACGCTCTACACCGGGCTGGGCAAACGGATCGCCGATCACGGCCGGATTGTTCTGCGCGGGGCGGAGGCGGATGAAGATGTCGCTCGCGTGTTCGCCGACGTCGGCGCAGACGTGGCGGTCCCGGTTCTCGATCGAGAGGAACTGCTTGGTGTCGCGCTGTTGGATCGGCGCGTGAGCGGGCAGGCGTATTCTGAACGGGAACTGACGTTGCTGTTCAACGTCTTCGAAGTATTCGGACTGGCGCTCCGTAACTCGCGCCAACACGTCGCAATTGAACGGAGTGAGGAACTTTCGAGCGGTGTGTTTGATTCTCTGAGCAGCGGCTGTGTGATGGTGAGTGCGGACCATGAAATCCTGCACGCCAATCCCGCGGTTCGTGAACTGTTCAGTTTGCCTGACAGGTTCACGCTGCAGGATTTGCCACAGGTCATCGGTTCGAAATTGTTCTCAGCCAAGGCGCCACGCGGTGCATCCGAGCGCTTCCCGTATCGCTCTCCGGATGAGCGCGAATTCGAAGTCTTGTTGCGCGACATTCCGCATCCGCACGTGGTTGATGAGCGCGCGATGTTGGTCGTGATCGACGATGTGACGGGTCGAGAGAAGCTGCGTCGTATGGAAGCCGATGCCGCGCAGAGCAGCCTCGTGCGCTCCATGGCAGAGCACCTGGCGCACGAGATTGGCAATACGCTCGTACCGCTTTCCACCGGTCAACAGCTGATGGCTTCAGGGACCGCTGACGCGGAGACCTTGAAGGGACTTGAGAGTGTCTTTGGTTCCAGCGTCCGTCGGATCGCTCGACTGACCGGACAGATGCAGTTCCTCTCGCGGAAGGGATTGCACCGCATTGACGACATCGAGCTGGCGGCGGTGATCGATGATGCGTTTGAGGATGCGCTGGGTCGTGTCGGTGACGATGCGAAGGCGGAGTTGAATCTCAAAGGTGCCGATGGTTTGAAGATCGCGGGGGAACGAGCCGGATTGAAACAGGCGTTCTCGGAGATTCTCCTGAACTCTCTGCAGGCGTCGCCCGAGGGGTTGGGGATCGAAGTGCATTGCCGCGTGCTGGACCGCGCTGGCGCTGCCTGGATCGAACTGGAATTTGTAGACCACGGCGAGGGTTTCAGTGAGGAGCCAATGAAGCGTGGCTTGGATCCGTTCTACTCGGGACGCTCGGTCGGATTGGGCTTGGGGCTTGCGGTGGCGCAACGGGTCACCGAATTGCACGGTGGTGAAATTGAACTGAAAGGGGATCGTGGCGACGTGTGCGTGCGGCTGCCCAAAGAGTCGGTTTTTTCCGCTGCCCAGTAGCACTAATCGGCTTGCCGGAATCCGATTTCCCCGGAAAGATCGCGGCCCAACCCCGATGGCCGAGCCGGATACCGAAACCAAGCGTACGTTGTTGATTGTCGATGACGAGGAAGGTCCACGTCAGTCGCTGAACGTCATCTTCAAGAGTTCCTACGACATCCTGATGGCGGCAAGTGGGATGGAGGCGTTGGACATCGCGAAAGCGAATCGGATCGATGTTGCCGTGCTGGACATCCGGATGGAGGGTATGACGGGGACGGAACTTCTGGGTGAATTGAAGAAACATGATTCACGGATCGAGGTGATCATGTTGACTGCTTACGAGACCTTGGAAACGGCGAAGGAAGCAATTCGCTTTGGGGCGTGCGACTACCAGACCAAGCCTTTCGACGTGCCGGTCATCCGGGACGCAGTGGCCAACGCCATGGAGCGGCGGGAACTCGCAGAGCGCATCGCGACCAATCAGGATGAATTGGCCGAGGTATCCCACGAACTGCATGAGCAGCGGATGAAGGAGGAGCTGGCCCGTACTCAGAATGAAATCTACGAGAGCGTGATGCACGATATCGGTTCACCGCTGACAGCAATCTCGGTCTTGATCCAAGTGCTGAATCAAGACCTCGAATCCACGCGTGGCGCAGCGGACCCGGCGAAGGTGCGGGATCAATTGAAGAAGGTAAACCAACAGGTGGGGCGATGCATTGCCTTGTCACGCCGGTATCTGGATTACGCGCGGCAACGGGCGTCGGGCGAGAGCGATGTGTTGGTGAATCAGTGTCTGAAAGACGTTCACGAGTTGGTCGCTGCCAATCCCTCTGCTCGAGACAACACCGTGGAAATCGAGCCACTGATGGTGGATATACATGTGGCGGCCAATGGCACGGACTTGATCTAGGTGTTGATCAACCTGGTGGTGAACGGATTGCAAAGCACGGCGCGGCCTCATTCGGTGAAGCTGTCAGCCGACTACGTTGATGCCATCCTGGCAGACGAGGAGATGGCCGAACGTGACGATCGAGTTTTTGTGGGACGGGACAAGTTTCGCAATGTGGCGCCGATGGCGGCTATTCACGTGGAAGACGACGGGGACGGCATGACGCCCGAGGTGTTGGGTAAAATTTTCGAGTCGTACTTTACCACGAAACCAACCGGGAAGGGGACGGGCTTGGGGCTGGCGATTGTGCAGCGCCTCGTGTCCAACGCGGGCGCCGGATTGAGAGTTCAGTCGAGTCCCGGGAACGGGGCGAAGTTCACGATCTACCTCCCGGTGATGGTGGGGTAGCGACGTGATCGATCAGTGGTTGTATTCGAACTCCTCGACCTTGCGCTTGGCCTTGGCGAGTTCCTGTTTGCTGAGCTTGTCACCCAACGCATCGCGTTCCGGACCCGCATCGCGGTGTCCGTAGTCAGCGGCCAGGGCCAGCCAGCGATAGGCGCGGACGACGTCCTCGACCGCGCCTTGTGAATCGCGGTAGCAGTGGCCGAGTTGATACATCGCCTCGACGCTTCCCTGTTCCGCCGCAACCCGAAAGTAACGGACGCCTTCCTCAAGATTCTTGGTGGTGCCGAGTCCGGTGAAGTGACGTCGCCCCAGTTCGTAGAGTGACTTGGGATGCCCTTGTTCGGCGGCGCGCTCAAGCCAGTTGGCGGCTTCAACGAAATTCTCGGGAACGCCCTTGCCACTCGTGTAGCACATGGCGAGATTGAAGGCAGCGTCGCCATGATCCTGCTCAGCAGCGGAGCGGAACCACTTGGCGGATTCCTTAAATGCGGCAGTGTTTTCCGCAAATTTGTAGATCACACGGCCCAAGCGGAATTGGGCGTTCACTTCGCCTTGTTCGGCGGCCTTGTGGAGCCATTTCATCGCCTTGGTGTAATCCTGCTCGACACCTTCACCCCGGTAATAGGCCAGCCCGAGGCTGTATTGGCCATCGGGGTAACCCTGTTCCGCGGCGACTCGAAACCATTTTACGGCTTCTTCAAAATCCTGTTCGACTCCATCGCCTCGGTTGTAGCTGATGCCGAGGTTGTTCTGAGCGGAGGCGTGACCGTTCTCGGCCGCTTTGCCGTACCATTGGACGGCTTTCTCGGCATCGTGATCGACGCCCGTGCCCCCGTCATAGCAAAGACCGAGCGCGTTTTGGGCTTCGGGGTGGCTCTGATTGGCCGCGGCCTTGAACCACTTCACCGCCTCGATGTAATCCTGCGTGACGTCTTCGCCGGTGCTGTATGCCAACCCGAGTTGATATTGCGCCTCCGCATCACCCTTGGCCGCGTCAGCCTTGAGCTGTCCCGCGTGCCGAGTGCCCTTCTTTTGAAATAGTTTTTTGAAGAACGGTTTCTTCATTCGTAACCCTGCGGGCACCGTGATCCCGCTCCCGCGCAACGTGGTGCAGCTTAGTTGCGGTTCGGGAAAGATAAAGATTTATTGCAGTTTTTCGAGCTCTTTCTCGATTTTGCGGACTCGTTTGATGAGTTCCGGTAGCTGTTGAGCAGCCAATAATGTGCGCTTGGCTTGTCTGTCGGGTTGGGCTGGAGCACCCATCCATTTTTGTCCCGCCGGGATGTTGTGCATGACCCCGGATTTCGCGGCGATTGTTACTTGGTCGCCAATTTGTAGATGTCCTGCAATGCCGGCTTGGCCAGCGAGCGTGACATATTTTCCCAGTTGCGTGCTGCCGGCGATGCCCACTTGAGAAATAAGCAGACAGTGTTCCCCTGTTGAGACGTTGTGAGCGATCTGGACGAGATTATCGATCTTCGTACCCTGGCCGATGGTGGTCGGTCCAATCGCGCCGCGGTCGATGGAAACGTTGGAGCCGATCTCCACGTCATCCTCGATCACCACGTTCCCAACCTGCGGGATCTTCTTGTGCTGCCCTTCGTCAAAGACGTAACCGTATCCGTCGGAGCCAATGACCGTTCCGGCGTGAATCCGGACCCGGGCGCCGATGACCGACCGGTCGTAAATCGTCACGTTGGCAAAGAGCTTGGAGGATTCTCCCACCCTCGCATGCGCGCCGATGAAGTTGTGGCCGATCAAAGTGGTTTTCGCCCCGATTTTTGCTCCCGCCTCGACAATACAATGTGGACCGATGCTGGCTGAGGGGTCCACCTCGGCGGAATCTGCGACGACGGCTGTTTCATGTACGCCGGGCGCGTATTCCTGTTCCGGGTGGAACGCCGCCAAGAGCCGAGCGAGCGCGACCCGGACGTGGCGCACCTTGATCAGGGGCTTGTCGGTCTGGCCGAGTTTGTCGGAGACCAGGATAGCTGCTGCATCACTGGCGGCGGCGGCGGCGAAGTATTTCTCGTTCTCGGCGAACGTCAGGTCTCCGTCGGAGGCCGCATTGGCGGGCTTCAATCCGGTGAGCTGAGTTTCGGCGTCACCAATGACGCTGCCTCCGAGTTGTTCTGCAATTTGACCGGCGGAAAACATGTCCAAGGCTTGGCCAGCCCGTCCCCTAATTCCAAGTTAAATCCGGATCCATCGATCCGCCCCCATGGGCAAAAGCGAACACACGTGCCGAAGTTTTGCATGGGTTTTCGCTGGCTCCGGCCGGTTGGACGTGGGTGGTTACTTGACACGTATGGGTCGATTTCAGAGCCTGCCGTCCTGCTTGGCAGACCGTTTATGAAAGTTTTACCCATTGGCGTCCTCACCCTCGGCATCGTGTTTCTCAGCGGTTGCGCGACGACGGAGATCACCACGAGTCAGACAGAGACGACTTATCTCAAGGCGCCGAAGTCCGCGGAGATCGATTTTACGCCATTGTTTGACGGTCACTCACTCAAGGGCTGGAAGTTGCTGGGCAAGAAGGGCGCCGGCTTCGGGGTGCATGATGGTGTGCTGTTCTGCACGGAAGGTGGTGGTGGTAAACTTCTCACCGAGAAGCAGTATGCGAACTTTATTTTGCGCTTTGAGTTTCGCCTGAGCGAAGGGGCTAACAACGGTGTGGCGATCAGGGCGCCGCTCACGGACAAGGCCTTGGCCTACGATGGCATGGAACTTCAGATTCTGGATGACAGTGTGCCGCCGAAGAAAACGATTCGGCCGACGCAGTATCACGGTTCGATCTACGATGTGGTTCCGGCGCGGCGCGGCGCCCTGAATCCCGCCAATCAGTGGAACGAGCAGGAGGTCATTGCGAATGGTCGGAACATTCGCGTGGCCGTGAACGGCAAGGTGATTCTGGATGTTGATCTCAACTCCATCCGTGATCCAAAGGTGATTCAGAAACATCCGGGCTTGTTCAAGGAACGGGGGCATCTCGGTTTCATGGGGCACAATGACTTTTGTGAATTTCGCAATATCCGCGTGAAGGAACTGCCCAATCCTCGTGTCGTCAACCGTTCGGAGGATGGCTTTGACCTGTTGTTCGATGGGCGCCGACTGGAGAATTGGCGGGGTGCTTCGGTCGGTGGCCGAGTGTTTACGGAGAAGGCCCAACAGGTCGATGCGCAGGTTGCGGAGTTGCACATGAACACGCATTGGTTCATCGCCTCCGGAGCGATGCATCGCGATTCCGCAGCAGCGGATGTGATGAGCCTGGCGAACTATCGAGACGTGGAATTGTCGCTGGAATACAAGGTTGCGGCCGGTGCGACCGGTGGGGTGTTGTTACGCGGTGTGCCGCAGGTGTTGATCCAAGATCGCGAATCCACCGGCAATGATCTGCGATTGGGATCGGGTGGTTTGCACGATGGCCGTTTTCTGTATCGAGCGCCGACCGCCTACGCGGATCGTTTTGCCGGGGCTTGGAACCGGATGCGGGTGATTCTCGCCGGGGGCAATGCGCACGTTTTTGTAAACGACCGACTTGTGGTGAAGAACAAGCCGTTCAAGAATCCCGATCAACCGGGCGCTTCGCTGCCGGCTTTGGGGCCCATCGGGTTGGCTTCGGGAGAAGGCGAAGTTTCGTTCCGTAGCATCTGTGCCCGTGGCATTGATACGCGCGCGGTGGTGAAGCGAAAACCAAAGGCCAAGCAGACGGAACCGGCCAAGGTCGAGACGAAGACTCCACCGGCCACCAAGCCGGTGACACCGACGCAACCAATACAGCATCCCGTCCCGCCCAAGCAACCGGATCAGCCGAAGGTCATTCCAGCGATGAAGTTGAAAGAGGCTCGCTGAGCCAACTCCGGCCAGCACATGTATGACGCGATCGTCATCGGAACCGGTGGGGTTGGAAGCGCAGCGCTGTATCACCTCGCGCGGCGTGGGCACAAGGTACTGGGATTGGATTACTTCTCGCCGGGACATGATCGGGGGAGTTCGCATGGACAAACGCGGATCATCCGACTTTCCTATTTTGAGCATCCGGATTACGTCCCCTTGCTGCGCGATGCGTATTCGTTATGGGACGAACTTAGCGAAGTGCGGGGCGAAGATCTTTTTCATCGAACGGGGCTGATTTACTTTGGCGATCCTGGAGGCGCGGTCGTTCAGGGATTACTGGCCAGCTCCATGAAACATGGATTGGAGCTGCAACAGCTGAGCGAGTCGGAGGCGGCCAAGTTGTATCCGGGTTATGTGGCCCCGCGGAGTGATTCGATTCTCTACGAAGAAGACGCCGGCTACCTTCGAGTGGAAGACTGCGTGCGGGCGCATGTCGAGGAAGCCGTTCGTATGGGGGCGGAACATCGGCGGGCCTCGGTGATGTCCTGGAAACCGACAAAGTCTTCGGTGGTGGTCGTCACATCGGAGGGCAGCTTCGAGGCCAAGCGGCTCATCGTGACCGCCGGTTGCTGGTCCGAGTACCTGCTACAGGATTTGAAGATTCCACTACGGATCGTTCGCAAACACATGCACTGGTTTGCCACGGATCAGGAGCATTACCGGGAGGATCGGGGCTGTCCGTGTTTCTTTTACCAGGCCAATGGCGGCATGTTTTACGGATTTCCGGATATCGATGGGGGCGGGTTGAAGGTGGCCGAACACAGCGGCGGCGAAGAGGTCTTTGATCATATGTCGGGCGGGCAGGAGGAAGAGGTCGAAGACACACGTCGCATCAAGGAATTCCTTAACGACCATCTGCCGGGCATCTCGATGAAGCGGACGCGTCGTGAGGTTTGCCACTACACGATGTCGCCGGATGAGAACTTCATCGTCGACCGACATCCGGAGCATGAGTCTGTCGTCTTCGCCGCGGGTTTGTCGGGGCACGGATTCAAGTTCACATCGGCGTTGGGCAAGACCTTGGCCGAACTGGCGATGGACGGGAAATCGGAACGGGAGATCGGCTTTCTTGGAGTGGATCGGCTGCGCTAGCGAGCGATCACCAAGGCCGGTCCGGTGCTTTCCACCAAGGAGTTGATGGAACTGCCGAGCCCATCGCAATGTCCGCACAGGATTCGGCGGCAATCATCGAGTCGAAACTGGTGATCCACCGTCGCAGAGAGGGCAAAGCCACCGAGGGTCTGTTGCGACAAGTGGGTGAGGCTTTGGCGCAAGGGAAGGGAGTAGGTTGAGGTGAGGATGCCGTAGACCAAGGTGTGCCAAGCCGCGGCGCGTCCTTCTTCCATCGCCTGCCAATAGCGTTGAATGACGCGATGATCACGCAGCGGACGAAGTTTGCTGAGTTGACGACGTCCCACGGCGCAACTGGCGGCGCGGAATTGCCCCAGCGCTTCATCCCGCGACAGGTCTGCATCCAACTCGATCAGCTCGCGGACCTGGCTGTGTTCGGTGAATTGCCAGGCGCTCAGCACGGCCGGCAATTCGATCGGCACAAGGATCTGCCCGATGTATTCACCGAGGAATTCGTCGAGCGAAGCGAGATCGCGAACGGGTTTGAAGCGAGGGTTCGCGACGACGGATGAGATGCCGGGAAGGGCTTCGGAATTGCCGACACAAGACAACAGATCGCGCGGCTCACCGGTAATTGCGGCGGGCAGTTCGTCGAAGACTTTTACTTCGTTTTGCGACATGAAGGCTTGCGGCAGCAAGCTACCTCTTGGGCAGTTACGTGCAAATGAAAACTGCCATCACGACGATGCGAATTGGCTTGCCTTTCGTTTTCGCGAGGAAAGCGCGAAGCGCTTCAGGAAGGGCGTTCAGAAGAGAGGATCTGTTCAAACTCGATGCGGGTCTGGTCGGAGATCTCCTTGAGTTCAGGGACGAGCAGGTTGACGTCCTCCATGATGCCGGCGTTGGCGGATTCCTCGATTTTTTCGCAGAGGTTGCCGAGGGTGTTGGCACCGAGGTTGAGACTCATGCCGCGGAAGATATGAGCGGCAAAGGCGCGTTGGCTGTCGGCGGTCTCGATGTTGCAAACCTGGTCTAGGTGTTGCGGGGAATTGGCGAGGAAGAGATCGATCAATTCCCAGAGCAGGGGAACGCCTTCCTTGGATTTCATTTCGCGCAGTTCGGCGATAATCGTCTTGTCGAGCATGTCTCCGATGGAGGCACCCTTGGCCGATTCGGGTTCCGGTTGTGCGTGGCCCCAGCGCTCAAGCATGCCCTGGAGTTCGGTGACGCGCACCGGCTTGGCGACGTAATCATCCATACCTGCTTCCATACACTTCTCCCGGTCGCCTTCGAGGGCGTTGCCGGTCATCGCAATGATGCGCGGGCGCTTGTCGCCGGTCCATTTCTGGTGGATCCGACGTGCAGCTTCGTAGCCGTCCATCTCCGGCATCTGGACATCGAGGAAGATGATTTGATACGGTTTTTGGTCGAGCATCTTGAGAACTTCGATGCCATTGGCCGCCGTGTCGGGGCGGTAGCCAAGTTTCTCAAGCATCTTGGTGCCGACCTTCTGGTTGATGAGATTGTCGTCGGCCAGGAGGATCTGCAGCGGCAGGCGCGTGGCCATTGCGCCGTCGAATTCGCTGCTGACCGGGGCCTTCTTCTCCTGCGTCGTGCGGCCCTCCATCGCGCGCGAAACGGCGTCGTAGAATTGCGAGGGCCGGAGCGGTTTGAAAACGTAAAGGGAAACGCCGAATTCATCCGGTCGCGTGTCATCCGAACGCAGCCGAATGTCCGTCATCAACAGGATCGGCACGTCCTTGCCGGTTGCCTGTTTGCGGATGTCTTTGGCTAGGGCGTGTTCGAAAACTTGAAAAAGCCAAAGATCGGGCTTGTACAAATTCCG
>JBMYQZ010000041.1:0-15924 GCA_049601855.1 Limisphaerales bacterium
TTCGATAGGCAGAGCCGGAGCGATACGCAGAGGAATCAACCGCGGATACCTTTGACAGACTCAGGACACCTGCTCGGGTGAACACTTACTCCTGCGCCTCATCGAGAATCGGTTGCACGTCGGGCAAACGGTATTTCTCACACAGCGTGCGAATCTCGTTGAGATCGGCATCGGTGTTTCGCTTCAGGAGTTCCACCACATCAGCTTTGGATTTGAGCCCACCGGCATAGATTTTTAGGGCGACGAGATGCGGAAGCGGTGCCACGCGCAAGGGACTCTCCTCACGAACCTGCATCGTCGCTTCTTTGACGGCATCCGTGATGACCGCCGGAAAAGTTTGGCCGAAGTTGACGAGCTGAATCAATCCGTCCGAGCTCCGTACATCGATGACTCCGGAGAGTGGATCGTTCGAATCGGGTTCACGCAATTCCACTTCAAATCCCTTGCCCCGAAGCGCCTCGGCGATGTTGCGAAAAGTGGGCTGGTCCGCATTCATCGCGAGATCGAGATCTTCAGTGAAGCGGACGTAGTGATGTGCTGCGAGGGCGACCGCGCCAATGACCACCGCGTCGGTTTGAAATTCCCTCAGTACCTCCAACACGCTTTCCGCGGTATCCAGAAGGGTTTCAGGATGACTCATGTTCCTGCTTTCCCGTCTGTGCTGGCTGCAGCCAGCCAAACCTCGACTTCATGCTGAGCGCGGCCAGGACACGCTCTTCAACTGTCATTTGGCGCACACGTTCAATCTCCGCCTGCAAGGAAGCCTTCGCGCAGGCGCTGGTGCGAGGTCTGATTGTCTCCTGATCTGGCGGCATCGGTGTTCGTGCAGACAATTCCAGAGTAGGACTCTGAGCTCAGATTGCAAAGGATTGTGAAACTGCGCCGAAAGGTCCTCAGCCACAACCCAACTCAACCACGGAAGGCACTGAAAAAGGCGATCCGAGTCAGAAGCCTTTCCGTGGTGAAAACCGAATCCATTCCCGTCACTCTCCCCGGTGGACCTTTTTGCGCCAAAGGACGAAGGGAATCACGATGAGATACATCATCACTCCATAGACAGCCGAAGGCAGGGCTGAATCCGACAGTTCATTCTGCAAGGCAGGTTCGCCGACAAACTTCGCGACGAAGAGCCCCAGGGTTGCATTCTGAATACCGGATTCGAGTGAGATGGTGGTCGCTTCCTTCGAGGTCACCCGCAGCAGTTTCCCGGTGATCAAGCCCAGGGCCAGCATGATGATCATCAAGGCCAGGAGCGCGGGCCCCAAGGTGGGGAAGTACTTCATAAGGGCGGTCCAGTTCGCCTTGATCGCCAGCACGACGATGAGGATGAACAACACCAGGGCGATATGCGAAACGGTCTTGGAAATCTTCTGCACCAGACCAGGCACCTTAGCCGTGAGGACCATGCCGATCACCACGGGAACGGCGGTCAAGAGGAACATCTGAATCCCCATCGCCGTCACGTCCACTTCGCGGGATTGTTGGACCTTGAAATGACCGATCGACCACGCGACCCCCCAGGGAACGATCAACACCGACAACAGGCTCGCAACCGCGGTGAGGGAAATCGAAAGCGGAGGAGCGCCATTCGCCAGTCGGGTCAGCATGTTGCTGGTCACTCCCCCCGGGCAGAGCGCCAGGATCATCGTGCCCACGGCCAGGATCGGCGGCAGGTCAAAGGCCAGCACCAGACCAAACGCCACCAGCGGAAGCAGCACCAGTTGATTCAGCAGGCCGACCGCAAACACCTTCGGTTGCTGGAAGACGCGCGCGAAGTCTTCGCCTTTCAGGCCGAGCCCGAGCGAAAACATGATAAAGGCCAGAACGATCGGTAAAACGACAGCGACGAGCACGACGTGCAGAGTCTCCAATCGCCTCCAGCCTTCGCAAGGACATTGCGAAAGCGATTTCAGGGCGACGCTTCACGCAGGGGTTGAAATGAGGGCAGAGGGATTTGTTGAACCCAACCAGAACACGTCGCTAGAAGGCAAGCTGTGGAAGTAGCGAGAACCGCCCCCTTTACGTTTCAAAGCTTTTTTTAATTACTTGGACCTCTCCGGTTCCGTTTCTCGCATTGGTAAGGTACGCATGAAAATTATTCCAATCGGTGATCTTTCGTCCTGGCAACATGGTTTGTTCAGATTCTCACTAATCCTTGCCCTGTTCGTCGGTTCGAGGCCTGCTACGCGTGCTTCAGATCCAACCTTGGACTTGTCCGAGACCGGCGGGAGCCATGCGATGAGCTGGACGGCCACTGGCTACGTTCTGGAGAGTACAGCAACAATCAACGGAACTTGGACCCCGGTCTCGCCGGCACCGACCAGTCCCTACACCCTGCCGGTTGGAGGATCCACCGCCCTGTTCTATCGGCTAAAACAGGAAGCGGCAGTGGTCACACACGTGACTGTGCAGGGCTACACGAACGATGCGCTCGGTGGCTTCGTCGCCGCGGGCGACCCCTTGGTGTATGAGGTGAAGGCCGGATGCCAGACGTGGACACGCGAGGCGAGGGGTGGGGGGAATGACACCATCAGCGGCCCGCACACGCACTACAACGCAGCTACCGATGTAACCTTTGCCAACGGCACGATCACCTGGACCGAATACGGGCCGGAACATTCACAGGCTGAAATTGATTCAACCTGCGCCGCCGGCACCGGTGGGGTCGTGAAAACGGCCAATGACAGCGGCTACACCGAGCATCAACCAGGCTTGTTTCTCAGGGTTACAAGCACGACCACGCAGTAATCGCCACCGTTTGTTCCGTAGTTGATCTCAGAGCAACCGCCCCAACAGGATGTCCAACATCCGATCCGGGTTATCGAGGAAGCTCTGGGTCACTTGATAGTGCTCGGTGTCGCGGTATTCCACCCGCTGGATTCCGGATTCACTGAACTCAAAGATCCACGCGTCTGGGTAGGCCAGCAAGATCGGGGAATGCGTGGCGATGAAGAACTGCGAATGATCGGTGATCACGTCGTGAATGCGCGAGAGGATCGCCAGTTGGCGTTGCGGGGAAAGGGCTGCTTCCGGTTCGTCCAACAGATAAACCCCATGCCCATCCACGCGATGGGTCATTAAAGCCAGAAACGACTCGCCGTGCGATTGTTCGTGCAGTGAGCGGTTGCCATAGGACCAGATGATTTGCGGTCCGCCCGGTTCTTCATCGAGTTCCTCAATATGCGTGGCCACATTGAAGAAGCTCTCCGCCCGGAAGAAGAAACCGTCCATTGGTCGGTGCTGTACATTGCGTGCCACGCGGAGATGCTCGTGAAGGTCCGAATGCGATTCACGCGTCGCAAAGCGCATGTTCTTCGTGCCTCCTTCGGCATTGAAGTCGAGCTTCACCGCGAGTGCTTCGAGCAGCGTGGACTTGCCACTGCCGTTCTCGCCGATGAAGAAGTTGCAGCGTGGATGAAATTCCAAGTGTTCCAGTTCTCGCAGAGCCGGAATATTGTACGGATAGCGATCCAGATCAGCGACTTCACCGCGCTGAAGCTCCAACGACATGACGTAATGCGGCGTGCCCATTTTTCCCGGCGAGCTTCTACCAGAGGCTTGGTCATTCACGGTCCATGCCATGCTCCGGGTCGCGGCGATGGTGTCGAAAGACCAGAATTCGTATGCGATCAGACAGCTCGCTAAAGAGGAAGTGATAGGTAAACCGTTTCAGGTTCACACGGCGAAGTGTGTCGGTGACCGGGTGGAATCGAGTAGGTGTCTCCGCTGCCCGATGAAATGCTGCAATGAGTTCGTAGTGGAATTCGTTCGCAAGCTCCGTTCCCGAAACCTCCTCATAGTAGTCCATCGCCGAGGCGATCTCTTCCTCGATTTCTGGGTGAAATAAAATCTGCTTCATTCCCGACGAGCTGCCAACCGGCGCTCAAGTTCCTCCAAGTTGATCTCCATCCCCGGGTTCTCCTCCAATTCAACGACCCGCCTTTCAGCCTCCGCAATTCCATCATCGTCACAACTCGGACCAGGCAACGAAGCGAGCAGATGAGCCGCCAAAGACGCCCGATCCTGCTCCGACAATTGCAGTGCCTTCTCTTCCAGTTCCTCGACCATGCTCATGCATGGAAACTATTCGACAGAACTCTACCGGTCAAATTGAGACAAACCACGGAATACACAGAAAACTTGGATCTCGATACGTGGTATATGTTCGCACTACAATCGATTGGCCTCATCGATTCATTTTTTAGGGCAGAATGATGGGGGCAGAACAATGAAGAAGGTAATCATTCTGCCAACCCCGTCCGTGTATTCCGTTACTTCCGTGGGTGAAGGAGCTTCGGCTCTCCAAGCCTTGTCGTCAGGGGGTGTCCAAAAAATAGGATCGCGGAGATTTGATCCTTCCGAGTTCAGGGAAGCAAGATAGTTGCCAGCGAGAGGGCCAGCATCGTCGCGGCCGGGGCAGCTTTTCTCAACGGATCGCTGACCTTCAGGTGCATCAGGACCGCGCCCAGCATCAAGACAGCCATTCCTCCTCCGGCGATGGGCAAGAGCGCAGAGACCCAGAGTGCGACAATGAAAAGCAGTGCAAAGGTGATCTTCAGAAACCCGGTCAAAACCATGAACCAAGGTGGCAGTCCGTAGGTGGCAAATTCCTCCTTGAGGTTGCGGGCGGAACCACCGCGCCAGGCGGTCGTTTTGCCGTTGCGAAAAATCCAGACGTTGATGATTCCCAACGCGATCACGACTTGGATGACTTTGATCAGAATTTCCATCGTTCTGTTCCGTAAAATTGGATGACAACTGGATACTATCGCTCTTTTGAAGCTTCGCAAATCGGGCCGCGTTGAATTCCCGCAAATCACCGCCCGCGCCGGCGCAGCGACCAGAAATTTTCCGGAATCAATCGGCCACCGCCTTGCTTTCCCCAGAAATGGATCCTCTTTAGGCCGTGCTCTGGCAACTGAACTCCCTGCCATTCAAGATTACCGTCTGGTTCTGCGCCCTGTCGTTTTTGATCTATTCGGTCAGTTGCCTCACGACCCGCCGGATGAGACTGGAGTTCGAGCGCTATGGCTTGGCCCAATTTCGAACTCTGACCGGTCTCCTTCAACTCTTGGGAGTGGCCGGTCTCTTGGTTGGCCTTCAGTTCCCGGTCATCGGTGTCGTTACCACCATCGGGTTCACCATTCAGATGCTGTTGGCCGTGGGAGTGCGGCTCAAGATCAGGGACAGTGCCATTCAGTGTTCCCCAGCCGGTCTGTACTGCACGCTCAACGCCGGGCTGCTCGACGGATACCTTGACGCCCTGTAGCGTCCGCCAACCGATGGTATTCCTGCGCTGAATCAACTACATCAACCTGCTTTCTTCTTCGAACTTGCCCGGGGCCAACAATGCTTAAACATTCCGCAATGAGCAGTTCCGCTTCACCATCTTGCTTCAAGGAGGGCCGGTTCGTCGCGTTGATCGGCTGGCTGGTGATCTGTTTTGCCGCGTCGGCAATCGGGGCGTTCTTCATGCCGGGCGAGTGGTACGCCCAGCTCAACAAGCCGGAATGGAATCCGCCCGGGTGGTTGTTCGGTCCGGTTTGGACGCTCCTCTATGCGATGATGGCCGTGGCCGCATGGCTGGTCTGGAAACAGGGCGGGTTCGCGGGTCAACGCCGCCCTTTGGAGCTGTTCCTCGGCCAACTGTCGCTAAACGCCGCCTGGTCTCCGCTGTTCTTTGGACTCCGGGAGCCAGGAATTGCCTTTGCCGAAATTGTGATCCTGTGGCTCGCCATCGTCGGCACCATTACCGCCTTTTATCGTGTGAACCGAACTGCCGCCGGCTTGCTGCTGCCCTACCTTGCGTGGGTGACCTTTGCCGCCGTGTTGAATTTCACTTTGTGGCGGCTCAACCCGTAGGGTCTACGTCGGGATTGAAGCTCGAGGACAGCATATCTCGCCCTTCAACTCCTCGGGGCCAAATCTGGTTTGCGCGTTGGAAAAGGATCGGATCGCCCCTTTTTTCTATTCAGCCCTCCCAGTCTCGTTGTCACGACAACGGCCAAAAGAAAAGGATCGTGGGGGTGCCGAGGATGACGATGACGATTTCCAGGGGCAGACCTACCTTCCAGTAGTCTCCAAAGCGATAGCCGCCTGGACCCAGGATCATCGCGTTGCACTGGTGGCCGATGGGGGTCAGAAACGCACAGGACGCCCCGACGGCCACGGCCATGAGAAACGGATCGGGCGGCAGGGACAGGGTGCTGGAAATGCCTACCGCGATGGGGGCCATAATGAAGGCGGTCGCGGCGTTGTTGATGATGTCAGAGAGGCACATGGTCACGATCATGACCAGACTGATCATGGCCCAAGGGGGCAATGCCCCGGTCATTCCGGTGATCGAATTGGCGATCAACTCGGTACACTCGGTGGTTTGAAACGCCTGACTGACGGGAATCATCGCTCCCAGGAGAACAATGATCGGCCATTCAATTTCCCGATAAACATCCCGGAGCGGTAAGATGCCGCAAAGCACGTACGCCACCACCGCCCCCAGAAACGCGACGGCCATGGGAAAACCCGTCATCGCCAGTCCAATGGCTCCGCCAAAAATCCCCAAGGCCAGCCCGATGCGGGAGAACGTTCCGACATTCAATTCCCGTTCCGCCAGGGGCAGCAGGTTCAGGTCGGTGATATGGTCCTCGATTTCGTCCGTTCTCCCCTGCAGGAGCAGGACGTCCCCGACGCGAAACACCACCTCCTTGAGCTGCTTGCGAATGGGTTTGTCCTGCCGCGCCACGGCCATGAGCGTCAGTGAATTGCCACTGCGCCGTCGCAGATAGGACCGGGTGCGGCCGGCCAAGGGCGAATTGGAAGTCACGATGGCCTCCGAGAAGCCGGCCTCCCCCTCCAGGCTGTCAATGCGATGCCGCACCTCCTTGGACAGGTGCAGGTTGTATTCCTCCAGCAAACCCTGCAGCTCCACCGGATCGGCCTTCACCAGGAATCGGCTCCCTTCCCGGATGATGCCCTCCGGGTTGGGCGGCACCAACCTGCCGTCCTTGCGAATGAAACCGAACATCGTCATTTTCTCGCCGACCCTCTTTTCCACCGCGGCCACCGATTCACCGATCCATTTGCAATTCTCGGGAATGCTGATCTCGGTGATGTAATCGCTGATCTGAAACAGGGACTCCATGCCCGGTTTCTTGTGACTCTTGTTCGGGATCAAACGCCAACCAATCAGCACGATGAACAACAGCCCGGCCACCGCCACCAGCCCCCCGACCGGTGAAAAATCAAACAGACCAAAGGCCGCCTCCTCCGTGAGTTCCGACCGCAGGTTGGCGATGATGATGTTCGGCGGCGTCCCGATCATCGTCATCATGCCGCCCAGAATGCTGGCAAAGGCCATGGGCAGGAGCAGGATGGTGGGCGACCGCTGGCGATCCACCGACGTCTTCAGCGCGACCGGCAACATGAGCGACAGCGCACCCACATTGTTCATGAAGGCGGACAGAAACATCACCACCAAGGACAGGCTGAAGATATGGGACAGCTGGTTCTCCGTGAACGGCATCACGTGACGCGAGATCTGGTCCACCACGCCTGAATTCCGCAGCGCCCGACTAATGATGAGAACAGCCGCCACCGTCACCACCGCCGGATGCCCAAACCCGTCCAAAACCCGCCCGGGATCCGCGACCAGATCCGATTCGTCAGCCCCGAGAACCGCATCCAACACCACCAATGAAATCAGCCCAAAAACCGCCACCACGTCATAACGCCACCTGTTCCACGCAAACAGGGCGAACATCACGACAATCAGTCCGATGACAGCTATCTGATCCGGGGTCATGGAAGCGAAAGCCTACCTATCTCGGGCGGAATGTTCAAACGCCACACCCGCCAGCAATAACGCCATTGCGGTTCTCTCCTTTTCACGGACCGATCCGAACCACGGTGTCTCAAACGACGGCCAAAGAACTTTAGCTTGATGACCAAACCACGCGACCAAATGGTTGTTGAGAAGTGCCGCAAGAAGTCATGATATCCGGCGATGACCTGCCTTATCTAAGCGCCATTCGGGTCGGTCCGATAAAGGACGAATCGACGGTGGGATTCTCCAGCGGCATGGTTGGCATGTGGGACATGCTCCGGTGACTGCAGACAAGCTCGCACCGAAAGGTCCATGCAGGAATCAGCGGATCTACGGTGATTCCATAGTCACGGATACGGGAGAGAACGGAGTCCCTGGTCTCACCGATCTTGACGCGATGGAACTCCCCTCGCCCACACACGATCCGCCCGCGCCAGCCAGGCCGTCTTGTTCTCCAGCGGCGTCGCCAGCAGATGGCAGGCGATTACGGTGCCACCAGTCACAACACACAGAAAGAGAACGCGCGGCCAGACTCCCCAGTCCAGATAGTCCAAGTGAAAAACTGAGAAGATCAGACACAGCATCGGGTAGTGGAACAGGTAGAGGGTGTAGGAGGAGCGGGACACTCGAGCAAAGAATCTGCGCGTGGGAAGCCGGCGTAGGGCTGGAAACGTGAGCGCGAGCAAAATCAACAAGGCCCCCTTGATCGGTATGCCCAAAACGCCGGCAGCTCCGTTTTCGAAGATGAGATTCCAATCTTCTTTCAGCGCCAGACAGCGAGGAACGGCCGCCATCCCGAGCACGACGACAACCCCAAAGACCGCATTGACCCATCGTGCGTGGCGGCGATGAAAATACCACAGCGCGCCAATTGTCCAGTAGAAGAGGTATTGCGAAATCGCCAACGGTCGCGCGGCAAAGATCAGCATCAGGAGCAGGAACGCGATGGTGTGAATCAGTCCGGCCGACCGCGCTGCCCTTCCTTGATTCGCCGATCCGCAGACTGCACTCGCTGCCAATAGCGCGATGAAGTAAGCCCAAAACTCGATCGACAATGACCACATGGGAGGGTTGACGCCGATCGCCTTGGTTCCGGGTAGGATCCCGTTGCTCATCAGCAGCGTTGCGGCGACGTCCTTTGCTCGCAAGGAAACCGCCTCACGCTCCACCCATTTGTCCTGCTCCGTGCGAAAAGATTCTGCTCCGTGCATTTGCAGTCCATGAATCAGCCCGGCCACGGCCAATGAGAAAAGCGCCGCAGCAAGTGCCGGCGGCAGAATGCGCGCCAGTCGTGATCGGGTATACGCCACGGCATCGATCTGGCCGTCATTGCGCCGGGCATTGGTCACCAACGAATGCGTGATGACGTATCCTGACAAGGCAAAGAAGACCAACACTGCAAAGTGAGCGGCGTGCGTGATGACCGACACGGCGAGATGATCAAACCCGATCAGGGGACAGATGAACCACTGCATCACATGCGTCAATAGCACAAGCAAGGCGGCCATCCCGCGGATGGAATCAAGCGTTTCGGATTCTTCCTTCTCGATCACGTGGTAACCAACAACCTTCTCGCGACCGAGCCCGCGGTGGAATCGTAGAATTCCCTACACACCGGGGATGGGATTATCCGTTGTCACTCCCACAATACTTCCTTATTGCTGCTCTCCACTTGTGAACTCAGCACTACACCGTCGTCATTTCCTGCGAGCCGGAGTCAAGGGGTCGGTCCGATAATGGTAGAATTGGGTTTGCCGGCCCCCTCAAGAAGCGGTTTGAGAAGTTGCTTTTTCATATCGTCGAACTTCATTTCTTCGCTCAAGGGGGATTTCTCCAACTCGTCCTTGGAGAAATCGGTGGGGTTGAGGGTGGTCTGGAATTCGTTGGTTGGGGTTGGGTAGGCCAAGATTTGGGGGGTGAGGAAGATCAAGAGTTCGCGTTTGTCGTCTTTGACGGCGCTGCTGCTGAACAACTTTCCGAGGAGGGGGATACGGCCGAGGACGGGGACTTTCTTGTTGCGGCTGTCGGAGGTGCTGCTGATGAGGCCACCGATGACGACGGTCTTGCCAGATTGGACACTCACGGTCGTGGTGGCGAGGCGTTCGTCGATGATGGGGACGGTGGCGTTTTGGTTGATCTGGACCTGGGTACTGCTGATGGAGCTGTTGGTGGTGGCAACGTCGATTCTTACGAAGCCGTCGCCGGTGATTCTTGGGGTAACACTGAGATTGACGCCTACATTCTCGTAGCGGAATTGGTTGATCTGGCCGCCTTGGGGAGTGGTTTGGCTGTCGGTGATGAGCGGGATTCTTTGGCCGATGTTGACCATGGCGGGTTGGTTGTCGGCGGTGAGGATTTGAGGGCGGCTGAGGACTTCGAGGCGCCCGTCGTTTTCGAGGGCACGCAACAGGAAGTTGAAATTGTTGCCGGTGACGAGGGCGCTGTACCCCCCGATGGCGGGGTTGGCCATCATGGCGGCGAGGGCGTTGTTGGCCTGGGAGCCGAGGTTGATGCCACCGCCGATGTTCTTGGTGTAGTTCCATTCGACACCGAGGTCGCGGACGGCGTCGACACTGACCTCGGTGAGCAGGACCTGGATGAGGACTTGGGGGTTGGGCTTGTCCAACTCGGTGATGATGGTGCGGATGTTTTCGAAGAAGCGGGCGTTGGCAGAGATGAGGAGGGTGTTGCTGATCTCTTCAGCGACGACGCTGACTTCGCGGTCCAGGAGGCGTTGGGCGGTTTGTACGGCGTCGGCGCCCAATACCTGGGTGACGCGTTCGCGGTCCTGGTCGAGGAAGTCGCGGACGGCGGTGGCGATGTCGGTGGCCTGGGCATTCTTCAAGCGCACGACTTCGGTTTTGCGTTCCTCAGCCTTGTTACTGTCGAAGGAGTTGATGATCTGTTCGACCATGGAGACGTAGCGCTCGCTGCCGCCGACGAGCAGGCTGTTGGTGCGGCGATTGACGGTGAGGCGCAGGGCGCTGGATTCTTCGGATCCGACGACGGCGGAGGCGGTCTCGCCGGTCTCGGGACTCTGGAGCGTGTATTCGATGGTGCGACCGTTGTTGCTGGGTTGCATCCGGAAGAGTTCGGTCAGGACCCGGGCGAGGTCGTTGGCGTCGGCGTTGTGGAGGTTGAATACTTTGATCTGGGCCTGGCGCGGGCTGCCTTTGTCGAGGCGTTTGATGATGCTTTCGATGAGGCTCATGTAATCGACAGGGCCGGTGACGATGAGGGAATTCATCCGGCTGTCAGGAATGATCTGAATGGATTCCTTGAGGGCGCTGGTGATGAGTTTGCCGCCGTCTTCGGTATGGGTGATGAATTGCAGGACGGACTGGGTCTGGGGGCTGAGGTTGTTGCCGGTGGCTGGGCGGGTGCTCAAGGCGGTGGTCAAGGTGGTGGCGAGGTCGGAGGCGTGGGCGACTTCAAGGGGGATGACGCGGATCTCGGTGACGCGGGAGACCTGATCGGTGTCGAGCTTGGCGACGACTTCCCGGATGCGATCCAGCTCGGTCTTGCCGCCGGAGACGACGATGGCGTTCATGCGCTCGTCGGCGTTGATGACGACGGGGAGGCCCGATTGGGTGCCGGCCTGGTAAAGGCCGGTGACGGTGTCGGCGACACGGGCGGCATTGGCTTTCAGCACGGGAATGACTTCGACGGCGATACCGAGGTCGGTCTGCTTGGCGTCAAGACGTTCGATGAGGTTCTCGACCATGGTCATATCTTCCAGGGCCGTGGAGACGAGGAGAGCGTTGACCCAGGGATCGGCGATGATGGTGATGGGTTCGGGGGACTGGCCGGCAACGGTGCTCGGGCGGTTGGCGAAAAGGCGTTGGAGGGTGTCCTGAAGTTTGGCGGCGGTGGCGTTCTCGAGGTCGAAGACGCGGTAGTTGAGGCGGGCCATCTGGTCTTCGCCGTCGAGCTGCGGGACGATGCGGTCAAGGATTTCGAAGCTCTCCTTGCTACCGGTGACCATGAGGACGTTCATGCGATCGTCAGGGATGATGACGAGGGGGATGGTGCGTTCGGCCGAATTGAGAGAGGCGGCGTCGCCCTTGCGTTTGGCGTCAAAGAAGCTGGTGAGGGCGCGGGAGATATTGGAGGCCTGGGCGTGTTCGAGTTGGTAGAATTTGATTTCGCTGCCGACTTCGAAGTCCTCGGTGTCGACGCGTTGGATGACGGTGCGGACAATGCCGAGGTTGTCGGGGCTGGCGGAGACGATGAGGGTGTTGCTGCGGGAGTCGACGGAGATCGCCAACGCGCTGGCGGCGGTCGCGGCGGCTCCGCTACGACCGGGACGGTAGACGCCTTGTTTGACGAGGGATTCGATGAGGGTGGCGACGCGGTTGGCGTCGGCGTGTTGCAGCGTGAACATTTCGAAGACGCCGCCGGAGGTGCCGGGTTCGACATCAATCTTGGCGAGGATGCCTTTGATGAGGTCGAGGTTTTCGGTGTTGCTGGAAATGATGAGGGTGTTGTTGAGGGTGTCGGTCTCGATGCTGACCTGCTCGCTGGGGCTGGCGACGGATCCACTGGTGGATCGGGCGCGGAGTCTCGCGGCGAAAAAGGATTCGAGCATCGCCGAGACTTTGGCGGCGTCGTTGTGATTGAGTGACAAGACGGTGATTTGGAGGAGGGGGTTGTCCAGTTTTTGGTCCAATGTTGCGACCAACTTATCGAGGGCTTCATTGTCATCTTGGGAAGCGGAGACGAGGAGGCCGTTGATGCGGGCGTCGGCGATGATGATGGGTTGCTGCTTGCGTTGTTCCTCACTGGAGGACTTGGCGTAGCGCTGGGTGAAGACCTGGCTCATGGTGGAGGCGACCGTGCGGGCGTCGGCGTATTTCAAACTGACGAGACGGATGGTGCCGCTGATGGCGGGCGGGGCTTCGTCGAGTTGTTCGGCAAGTGACTTAACCAGTTCGAAGGCGTCCTGGCCGCCGGTGACGAGAAGGCTGTTGCTGCGGGGTTCGGGCAGGATGGTGACGGATTGGGAGGGGTCGGGGCGGCCGCCGTTGTTGAGGCGGACGACGCGGGCTTCCATGAGTTGCTGGATGGTACCGCTGAGCACGGCGGCGGAGGCGTGGTTGAGTTTGACGATCTTGATGTCGCGAAGTTCGAGGGGGAGTTCCTTGTCGAGGAGCGCGCTGAGACTTTCGACGACGGAGAAGGCGGTTTCGTTGCCCGCGACGATGAGACTGTTGCTGCGGGTATCGACGGTGATGGTCGGGCGGTCGCCTTCGCGGAGGGAGTTGTTGCCGGAATTCACCTCCTCGAGGATGCGGCGGAAGTTGTTGCCGTCGATGTGGGCCAAGGGATAGACGCGGACGCTGTTCATGCCGGCGGCTCCCTGGATGTCGAGTTTCTTGATGAGGTTTTCGATCAAGGGAAGGAGGTCGGTGCGGGCGGCGACGATGAGGAGGTTTTGGGGGTCATCGGGTTGAACGGTCAGGGTGCCGCGGGTGCGGGCGACGGGATCGCTGATGACCTGGCCGACGTCGTTGGTCATCTGGAGCTTGGTGACCATGCTGCGGAGGCCTTCGGTGGCGGGGCTGGCGCTGGTTTCGCGAAAGACGCTTTCAAGCAGGGGCGCGATCTTGGAGGGGAGTGCGTACCGGAGGCTGATGAGTTTGACGTCGGTGGAGAAGCGGTCCATCTCGCGGTCGAGGTCGTCGATGATGCGCTTGGCGAGTTCGAGAGCGGGCGTGGTGCCAGCGAGGTGGAGGGTGTTCAGACGTGCATCCGGAGTGATGAAGATTTCTTCGAGGATCGCTACAGCGTCGCCGCGTTCGGGGGCTTCGCCTTGGGCGGCGCGGCGGAGTTGCGTGCGGCGGGTGAAGATGTCCTCGACGAGGTCGGCGATCGTGGCGGCGTCGGCGTGTTTGAGGACAACTTGTTCGATGTTGATCTCGCTGCCGGTGGCGGGGACGTCGATGTCGGCGATGAATGGTATGGCTTTGTCGATGGCGGCTTGGCGTCCGAAGAGGAGGACGGACTTCGTTCTCGGGTGGGCTTCGACTGTGATCTGGTCGCCGGGTTGGTTGCCGTATTTTTGTTGACGAGAGAAGAGGGTGACGAGTTCGGCGACCTTGTCGATGGGGGCATGTTGGATAGAGACGAATTTCCAGATGTTGTTGGCTTCGGCGCCGACTTCATCGAGGCGTTTGATCAGGGATTCGACGAAGATGTAGTCGGTCGGGCTGGCGCGGACGATGAGGCTGCGGCTGCGCTTGTCGGGGACGACGACCATCTTCGGGGGTTGGGGACGGCTGCGGTTGGAATTGCTGGAGCCGGAACTGGACTTGGGTTGGGTTTGGGCGCGGAAGGCGGCGGCTTCGTGTTGGAATAGTTTGTTGAGCGTCTCGGCGACCTCGGAGGGATCGGCTTCCTTGAGCGGGTAGATATGCAGTTCGGAATCGCCGGGGAGGGCGAACCATTCGAGTTCGGTGATGATGGAGTCTATATTATCGAGTTCGACGCCGGGTCCGCTGAGGAGGAGGGCGTTGGATTTTTCGTCGATGGAGATGATGACTTCGGCTGATCCGACGGAGCCAACTGCGTTGGTGCCAATGTTGTTGGTGGAAGTGGCGAGTTGGTTGGTTACCACGCCGGGCGCGTCGGTGATAATGGATGCGTTCGTGCGAGCGGCGGCGTTGGTCATTGAGGGATCGAGGCGTTCGACGACGCGAATGCTGCCCTGGTGCATCTGGGGGTAGAGGTTCATGAGCATCTCCACCATGTCCTTGGCTGGGATGCGGGCGAGACTGAGCATACGGATCTGAAGTTCGCTTTCGACTTCGCCCTGGTCGAACTGCTCGATGAGTTTCTCGATCTGTGCCATGTCGGAGCGCTTGGCGATGATGGTGATGGAGTTGCCGTCGAAATCGGATTCGAGGTGGGGACGATCGGAACGCGAACGGTCGCTGTAAAAGGTGTCGATCTTGTCAACGACGTCGTAGGCATCGGCGCGCTGGAGCCAGACGTACTTGATGTCCTTGTCACTGCGTTCGGGGGCCTTGTCGAGGGTGGGCAGGAGTTGTTCGACAAGTTTGAACTGATCCGGTTTGGCGGTGATGTAGAGGGAGTTGCTGGGCTCGTGGATGTTGATGGTCGCGTCGCTGCCGCCGAAGTAGCGGGAGTAACGTGAGTAGCGCGAATAGCGGGAGGAGAAACTGCTGGCATTGCCGGCGCTCGCGGCGGCGTCGAGGAGTTGGCGGAGGATGGGTTCGACGTCGCGGGCGGAACTGGTTTTTAGTTCGTAGATGCGGACTTCGACGCTGCCGCCGGCGCTTTCCTCGTCGAGTTCGGTGACGATTTTCAACACCTCCTGGACGGCGGCGCTGGGGCCGTTGAGGAGCAGGGATTTCGAACCGCTGACGGGCGTGACCTGAACACCGCGGAGTTTCTCATCGGTGCGGGCGGAGATGGCGGTGGTGAGGGCGGCGGCGACGTTTTCGGCTTCGGCTTTCTTGAGATGAACGGTCTGGATGACGGCGTTGCCGTCGGTGTTCGGTTTGTCGAGGGTCTTGATGAGTGCGTCGATGCGAGGGAAGAGATCGGCGTTGCCGTCAATGAGGACGGAGCGGTCATCGGGGCTGGCGGTGGCGACAATCTGCGCATCCTGCTTGCGGTTGGTACGGCGATCGAAGAGTTGCGTGATCATTTGCGCGACGGGTGTGGCGCTGACGTGTTCGAGCGTGATGAGTTGGACGCGCTTGCCGGTGGCGACCCAGCCTTCCTGGAGCTTGGTGGTGAGTTCTTCGAGCTTCTCGATCTCGGAGGCGGCAGCGGTGATGATGACGCGTTTGCCGAGGTCGTCGCCGATGATGAGGGCATCGCCTTCGCTGCCTCCGCCCTTGGCCTGCTCTTCGTAAAGGGAACCAAGTTGGTCGGCAACCTCGTCGGCGTCCGCGCCGGTGACGGGAATGAAACGAGTGACGCGTTCTTCGCGGCCAGAAATGCTGGTGTCGAACTCCGTCACGATACTCGCGACGCGCTCGACCCATTTCAGCGTGGCGAGCGTCTCCCGCGCGTTGTCGACGTCCGGGCTCACGCAGGCGATCAGCGTCGTGACGCTGTTCCCGCCGAGCGCG
>JBMYQZ010000042.1:0-15818 GCA_049601855.1 Limisphaerales bacterium
CATGGTCTCTTGAAATGAACCAACGGTTTTCAATTCTCCTTTTGACAGTGTTCACCGCCTTGGAACTCCAAGCTGCGGACAAAGTCTTTGAAGCGTTTCTGGAGACGCACTGTATCGGCTGCCATGGTCCCGATAAGCAGAAGGGCGACCTGCGCCTTGACCGGCTCTCGCGCAATTTCCGCATGGGCGAAGACTCCCACGTCTGGGCTGAGGTCATTGAAAAGGTCAACAGTGGCGAGATGCCGCCGAAAAAGAAGCCGACGCAGGAAGAGATCGCGGCGTTCGTCACCACGCTCGATTCACGCCTCAAGGAGGGACGGGCCGCGCGGATGGCGGCGCGACCGGCCGTGGCTCACTATCGGCTGAGCCGGAAGGAATATCAGAACACGGTCTATGACCTGTTGGGCGTGCGCTACGATCCTGCCAAACCGGGGGCGCTGAACGAGGACACGTTGTGGCATGGGTTTGAACGCATCGGGTCGCAGCTTTCGCTCTCCCCGTCGCATATGGATCGCTATTACCGCGCGGCGGACATCGTGCTCGACCGAGCGTTTCCCACCACGTCCAGCGAGGCTGGCAAAGTCCGGATGACGGCGGCGGAGTTGCGTTACCGCGGCGGGGAGAAAGAAAAGGCGGCGCTGGACAGGTTCGGCATCAAGCGGCCACTTCGCTATCTCCATTTCCCCGGTCGAGTGCAGCCCGCGCTCCAGCCGAAGTGGTTCGGGAAGACGGGGCAGAAACACAGCGGACTCTACCGACTTCGCCTTCAGGCCAGCGGAACGCGTCCGCCCGGCGGCCAGCCAGCCCACCTCAGCATCGGCATGAAGACTGGTGAGGAAACCGTCGATGGCCTCATCGAATTTGACATCACGGCGCCAGAAGACAGTCCGCAGGTCTATGAGTTCGAGGTGTTCCTCGAGATGCCGACGACACTGTATTTCTGTGTGGTGGCTACTGACGGCGTGGACCGAAGAGGCGGCGCTGCCTTCCGCAATGCGATCGCCAGCAGAGGCTACATTTTCACGCACAGCAGCGAGACCGCGCTTCTAAACCCGAACGCTCCACAGATGTTCGATGACAAAGGCAACGGCATCTTTTCAACGGTGCTGCTGGATTGGATCGAGTGGGAAGGGCCGTTGGTAACGGAGGCGGAAAAGTCCCGGCGCAGCGGCGTGCTGCCACCCGATGACGCGACTGCCGAGATGGTCGCCGAGCATCTGCAGCGTTTCACCGAGCGCGCCTGGCGGCGGCCGGTGAAGATGGCGGAGCTGGAAAACTATCTACAATCCTACCGCACAGATCACGAGGCCGGCGAAAAGGCCGCTGATGCCTGGCGCGGCGCAATGCTGCGAGTGCTGACCTCAAGAAACTTCATCTACCTCGTCGAAGGCGAGCCAGTTGCGCGCGAACGACTCACGGACTCGGAACTCGCCTCGAGGCTCTCGTATTTCCTCTGGAGTTCGATGCCGGATGACCGCCTCTTCACCACGGCGCGAGGCGGCAAACTGAGCGGCGGGGGCCTGAAGAAAGAAGTAAACCGGATGCTGACGGACGACCGGATCAATCGCTTCATCGACGACTTCTCGCGGCAGTGGCTGCAATTGCACCGGATGGGCATGTTTCCCCCGGACAAAAAGCTCTACCCGACCTATGACGACTGGCTGGAGACGAGCATGCGGACGGAACCGGTCGAGTACTTTCGCGAAATGCTCACAAAGAACTTGTCCATCGACGGCTTCATCGATTCCGACTGGACGATGGCCAACGCCCGGCTCTGCGATTTCTACGGACTCCCGGAGCCGAAGGCGGGCGGCTTCCAGCGCGTCTCGCTCAAGCCCGAGAATCGCCGCGGTGGTCTGCTGACAATGGGTGCCTCACTCGGCTTGACCTCGGACGGAACACGCCACCGCCCGGTGCATCGCGGCGTCTGGCTCAGTGAAGCGATCTTCAACAAGACGCCGCCGCCACCGCCGGCAAATGTGGATCCCATCGAGCCCATTCCGCCCCAGGGCGCCAAGATAACCATCCGCAAAAGAATTGAAGCCCACGCCAAGAACGCCAACTGCGCTGCCTGCCATCGTAACATTGATCCGTTGGGTCTGGCATTCGACCAATACGATGCGATCGGTCAGTGGCGCACACACGAACGGGTCCCGAAGGGCGTGGGTGAAGATCCATTGGTCGATGCTTCGGGCGTAATGCCCGACGGCCGTCCGTTCACCGATTCCGTCCAGTTCAAACGGCTCCTGCTCGAGGACCGCGACAAGGTCGCACGGGCCTTTATCGAACACCTCTGCACCTACGCGCTCCGCCGCGTGCTGACTTTCGACGACCAGAACGACCTCGCGTCCATCGAGGCTGAAGCAAAGAAAAACGATTATCGCGTCAAGGACATCGTCCGCGCCGTGGCCCTCTCCGATCTGATCAAGAAGCGCTAGCTCCCCAACCCAGAACCTAGAACGTTTTATGAACTACCTATCCCAATCCTGGTTGATCGACCGTCGTCACGCCCTCCGCGCACTGGGCACCAGCATCTCCCTGCCGATGCTGGAATGCATGGTCCCGCTCAACGCCAAGGAGAAAACCTCCACGCCTCGTCGCAGCGCCTTCATCTATCTTGCCAATGGCGTTCACTCGCTGAACTACCAGATCCTCACTCCGGGGAAGGATTACCAGTTCTCCCGGTCGCTCAAGCCACTGGAGAAGCACCGCGATGTAGTCACACCCATCAGCGGGCTGCATCACCCGAGAGCCCTTGGCCACCACCACAACTGCATCTCCGTCTGGCTCACCGGCGGCGGGCTCGGCCCCTCGGATCGCAACACCATCTCCGTGGATCAAAAGATGGCCGAGATCACCGGGCAGCACACTCGTTACCCGTCATTGGAAGTCGCCATCACACAGGATTCGCTCGCTTGGACCGCGGATGGCGTGCGACTGCCCGCGATGCGTCGTTGCAACGAAATCTTCGCGTCCATGTTCGAGGAACCGAAGGGCGGCATCGCGGCCCAGCGGAGAGCCTTGCGCCGCAAAGCCAGTGTGCTCGATGACAACCTCGCTGAAGTCCGTCGGCTGGAGAAAAAAATGGGAGCCGCCGACAAGGGCCGCATGGATCAATACCTTACCTCCGTCCGCGAAGCGGAAATCCGCACACGACGAGCCGATGCCTGGCTCGACACACCATTACCTGAGGTCTCCGGAGCCGACCGCAAACGCACCAACCGCGACATCAAGAAGACGCAGGCCGGCGACTATTTCCGCACCGTCTACGATCTCATGGTGCTCGCCTTCCAGACGGATGTGACTCGCGTGGCCACCTTCAGCCTCGGTGGCGAGGGCCAAGCCATCGCCATTCCTGAAATTGGCATCACCGAGTCCCGTCATCAGCTCAGTCACCACGGCGGCGATCCGGGTTACATGGAAAAGCTCACCAACTACGACACCTTCGCCATCGAGCAGTTTGGCTACTTCCTCTCGCGGCTGGAGGAGACGAAGGATCTCGGCGGCCAGTCGCTGCTGGGTTCGACGATGGCACTTTTTGGCAGCGGCATGTCCTACGGCCACAGCCACGGCAACGCCAACCTGCCATTGGTGCTCGCCGGAGGCTCAGACCTCGGCCTGAAGCACGGCCGCCATCTCGATTTCAACCGGACGACCGATGGATTCGAAGGCTACGCACTCGATGCGGCGGGAGCGCTCACCTCCAAGCATTACAAACTCTGCAGTCGCCCCGCGAACACCGATGCCCACATGAGCAATCTGCTCCTCCTCATGGCGCAGCGCATGGGCGTGGAGACCGACCAGTTTGGAGATAGCAACACCGTGATGGCGTTATGATTCGGCTCCTCGTTCTTGGTTCTTCGTTACTGGTTCCTGGTTTCTGCGCCGCTGCTGCGGACGAACCCTTTCGTCCCGAAGTGGGAAAGTTCCCACATCTGGAAAAGGCGCACTCCTACCGGGGCGAACTTGTCTTCGTGGACCATGCCAACCGACGCGGCAGTATCCGAGTGCAGGGGAATGGTCAGTACTTCCGAAACGATCCGCATCCCTTCGCCATGCTGCCCTACGGCATCGTCCGTTACCAAGGTGCACCGGCGGATCTCCGCGACATTCCGCTCGGCACGGTGATGCATGTCCGCGCCTTTTTACCACCGGACCCAAAGATCTCCGCCGTCCCGGTTCTGCCGGTCGATAACAAGACGAAAGACGCGAACCACCGTCGTGGTACGGGTATCTTCCCCGCCGAGAATCACGTCCTCCTCCTCGAAGACGAACCCAGCCACTGCCAACGCGAGGGCAAAGTCTGGAAGCTGAAGGAAGTCGATCTCGAGAACAAGGCTGGGATGATCATCGCCCGTCGCGAACCGAATGCGGGCGGAGACGCCAACGCCGACGAGAAAACGATGACCTTCGATGCCGCTACCCGTATCTGGCGTGGCCGCGAACGGCTTGAGATCGCAGATCTGGTCGCCGAGAAAATCTGGCCCGCCAGCGGAAAGAAGCCCCTTGATGATCAGGCCGTCCAGCTGGGAATCACCTGGAAGCCCACGGCAGACTCCGTGTTCACGCGGTTTCACATCTCGGACATCTGGCTGGACGACACCGCCATGCAGCGCGCCGCCCGTAATCAGACCGAGACGCACAAGGCCTTCATCCGCAGTCGTTGGATGCCCGCCTGGGTCGACGCCGTCGAGTATGGCAAGTTCGGTCACGCAACGGTCACGGCGACCTTGTTCGGCGGCATGGACGAGTCTCTCTGCGCCGATTTCAAGAAGGGTGTCCCCGCCCTGATGAATTCGGTTGAGAACACGTTGAAGCACACCCACGGCGCCTACGGTCCCGCGCACATGGCCTGCAAAGGCCCCATCCTTGATGTCAGCAAGACGGACGAAGAAGTTCCTCTGGGCAGCAGCGGCATCCGAATCCGATTTAAGACCGACCTCATCATCGAAGGCATCCGCCCCGGCCGGGTCGTCCGCGTCCGCCCTGCCACCTGGCCTAAGGTCAACGTTCCTCGTGAGGAATACCTCAGAGATTCCAGTATCGAAGCCCGCTTCCCGACGCCAGCCATATTCCCGAATTACTGATGCGTTCTACTTTCCTGGTTCATTGGTGGTTGTTGTTGGCGCTTGTTGGTTCGCTCCTTCACGCGACTGCCATCGGCGCCGAACGAAGAACAAAGAACGAAGAACCAGAAACGAAAATCTTCCGCCCCAAGGCGGGAGAATTTCCCCCTCTGGAAAAAGCGTACTCCTACCGGGGCGAGTTGGTGTTCGTGGATCACGCCAACCGCCGCGGCAGCATCCGCATACAAACGGAGGGGAAATTTCGGTTCATCAGCCCATCGCCCTTCACCATGCTTCCCTACGGCATCGTCCGCTATCACGGCGCGCCGGCAGATCTCCGGGATATCCCTCTGGGCACGATGCTACACGTCCGGGCCTTTCTCCCGCCGGATCCGAAGATCTCCTCCGTCCCTGTCTTGCCGATCAACAATCGAACTAAGAAAGCAGGCAACGAAGGCACCGGCTCGGCTCCTGCCGAGAATCACGTCCTGTTTCTGGAAGACGATCCCAGTCATTGCCTCCGCGGAGGCAAAGTCTGGAAGCTGAAGCAAGTGGACGTCAGCAACAACCAGGGGATGATCGTCGCCCGCCGTGAATCGAAGGCAGGCGGAGACGCCAAGGCCAGCGAGGAGACGATGACCTTCGATGCCGCCACCCGTATCTGGCGCGGCCGCGAATTCCTCGGGATCGAAGACCTGATCGCCGCAAAGATCTGGCCCGCCAGTGGAAAGAAGTCCCTCGGTGATCAGTCCGTCCTGCTCGGGATCACCTGGAAGCCCACCCTCGGCGGTGTCTTCACCCGCTTCCATATCTCGGACATCTGGCTAAATGACGCCGCGATGCAGCGCGCCACCCGCAATCAGAACGAAACGCACAAGGCCTTCATCCGCAGCCGCTGGATGCCCGCCTGGGTCGATGCCGTCGAGTATGGCAAATTCGGCCGCGCCACTGTGACGGCCACCTTGTTCGGCGGCATGGACCCCTCGCTTTATACCGATTTCAAGAAAGGCAGCCGAGCCCTGTTGGCCGCCTCCGAGAATACGTTGAAACATTGGGCCAGTGGCACGGCCGGCACCGCCCAAATGGCCTCCAAAGGACCCATCCTAAATATCACAACCACGGACGGAGAGCCACCTCTCGGAAGCAGCGGAATCCAAATCCATTTTGAGACCGATCTTATTACGGAAGGCATTCGCCCCAGAAGAGTCGTCCGCGTCCGCCCCGCGACATGGCCGGACCTCCACGTACCGCGCGAGGAATATCTGCGGGACCACAAAGCCAGCCACGAAGAGCGCTTCCCAACCCCGGCCATTTTCCCGAAATACTGATGCAGGAATCTTACAGTGCAAAGGGGACGGAGTTCATCCAGAATGCAATTCGATTCCTTCCAATCACCAGCCTCAGATGAACAACTCAACTCTTCATAGTCGTCGCGACTTTCTCGCTTTGGCTGCCGGCGGCTTCGGTGGCATGGCGCTTTCCTCGATGATGGCGGCGGAGAATAACGTCGCCACGCAGCACGCGCCCAAAGCGAAAGCCGTCATCCAGATCTTCTGTTCCGGCGGGCTGAGTCACGTCGACACCTGGGACTACAAACCGGAGCTCGAACGCCGCGCGGGCACGCCCTTCGATCCGGATGGCAAACATCAATTCTTCGCCTCCAAGCCGGGCAACTGTCAGCCGGGCTTTTGGAAATTTCGTCAACACGGTCAATCCGGTCTCTGGTTGAGCGATCTCCTCCCGCGCTTGGCCACCTGTATCGATGACATCGCTTTCGTCTACTCCATGCAGAGCAAGACGGCGTTGCATGGTCCCGGCAATTTCATGATGAACACGGGGCAGACCATGCCCGGATTCCCGAGCATGGGTGCTTGGGTGACCTACGGTCTCGGCAGCGCCGCGGACGATCTTCCTGCTTTCGTTGTTCTCCCCGACGTACGCGGCCTTCCTCCCGGTGGAATTATCAACTGGGGCTCTGGCTTCCTTCCGGCTGAACATCAGGCCACCACCCTCGATACATCGAATCCTGAACAGCCGATCGCCGATCTCTTTCCGCCCAAGGACTTCCGCGCACAAACCGGGAAGAGCGACAAGCCCGGCCTCGAGTTCCTGCAAAAACTCAACCAGCTCCACAAAAAGCCGCGCGCCGGCAACACGGAACTCGAAGCCCGCATCAAGGCCTACGAAATGGCCGCCCGTCTCCAGCTCAGTGCTCCCGAAGTGACCGATCTGCGAGGTGAAACTGAAGCCACCAAGAAACTCTATGACATTGAGAACGAAGCCGCCGGACCCTTCGCCCGCCAATGTCTCCTTGCCCGCCGCCTCGTCGAACGCGGCGTCCGCTTCGTGCAGATCTATTGCGGAGCCGAAAACACCACCGCCGAAAAGATCCGCCCCAACTGGGACAGCCACGAAGACCTTCCCCGCGATCACGGCTACTGGGGTGAGATCCTCGATACCGGTGCCGCCGCCTTGCTCAAGGACCTGAAATCCCGCGGTCTGCTCGACCAAACACTGGTCATGTGTACCTCTGAGTTCGGCCGCCAACCCGCCGCCCAGGGGAAGCAAGCGAAAGGCCGCGATCACAACGGCGGCGCCTTCACCGCGTGGATGGCCGGCGGCGGAGTGAAGGGCGGAGTCGGCTACGGTGCCTCTGACGAACTTGGATTCAAAGCCGCCGAGAAGATTGTCCACAGTTACGAACTCCACGCCACCGCCTTGCATCTGCTCGGACTCGATCACGAAAAACTCACCTGGTATCACAACGGTCTCGAACAACGCCTCACTGGCTTCGAAGGCTACGGCGTGATCCACAAGCTGCTCGCCTGACATGAAACACCTCTTCTGTTTTCTCCTTACGATCAGCGTTTGCTTCGGCGCCGATGACCGGCTGGACCACTGGGCCTGGCAACCGCTGCGGCAGAAGTTTCAGCACCAGACCATCGATGGATTCCTGCAGCAGGCCTTGCAGAACAAGAGTCTCAAGATGGCTTCCCCGACCGACCGGCAAACTTTGATCCGGCGACTCTCGTTCGATCTGCATGGTTTACCTCCCGCGCCGGAGGAAATCGCTGCCTTCGTCAACGACTCCGATCCCAAGGCCTACACCAAGCTCATCGCTCGTCTGCTCGATTCGCCGTACTTTGGCGAGCGCTACGCCCGACACTGGTTGGACATCGCGCACTATGCCGACACGCACGGTTTCGAACGCGACAAACGCCGCCCCCACGCCTGGCGCTATCGAGATTATGTCATCAAAGCCATCAATGACGACAGACCCTACGATCGTTTTCTGCGTGAACAGATTGCCGGTGATGTGTTTTGGCCGGATGACGACGAGGCCGTGATTGCCACCGGATTCCTCGCCGCGGGTCCGTGGGATTTTGTCGGGCAAAAGGAAACCAAGAGCCCGGTCCTCCGCCGCTCTGCGCGTGCCCTTGATCTGGATGACATGGTCACTCAGGTGATGACAGCCACGATGGGCATGACCGTCAACTGCGCCCGTTGCCACGACCACAAACTCGATCCGATCAAGCAGGAGGAATACTACCGTCTGACCGCGGTGTTCGCCGGCGTGAAACGTGAAGAACGGGTCATCAGCGCGAAGGCGCAACGTGATTTCGACAAACGGAAAGCCGACCTCACGAAGCAGCGTAACCAGGTTGCTCATCGCATCGGACAGTTGGAAGGCAAGGGACTCGATCTCGCCGACATCGTTGGTGGCGGCAACGGTCTTGGCGCCGGCACCTTCGGCAACGGCATTGACCCGCGCAATGCTGTCGTCCAGACCCGCAAGTTCGGCAACCTTGGGAACGTCAAACCGAACAATTTTTCCAAGTCGAAATTCCCGTTCGTGGACGGCGTCTTCGTCGCGGACGGCACCAATGGAACGGGTCGCGTACCAATCAGTTCCACCGGCATCACGGTGACCGGCATCCCCAAGACCAGCCGCAATGCCTGGGACCACATCCGTCACGGTCCGGTTGCGAGCCAACATTCGCCGATACTCGACGGCATCGATTTCACGAAAGATGGAAACACCTCGTTGGGTCTCCACGCCAACGCCGGAATCACCTTCGACCTCGCCGCGATTCGCAAGGCGATCGGCCAAACGGGCATGCGCTTTGATTCACAAGTCGGTTACTTCGGTGCCAGTGGCGGTCATCGCGCGGATGTCTGGGTGTTCGTCGACGGAAAGCAGACCTTCGCCTACAAGCACCTGCAACGCACCAAGGGACTCCAGCAAATCGACATTCCCCTTCCCGCCACCACTCGTTTCCTGACCCTCCTGGCAACGGACGGCGGAAACAACTACGGCCACGACCAGATCGGCTTCACGAACCCCAAACTCAAACCGGCCGCACCGTCCTCCATCTCCACTGAACAGAGTCAGGAACTTGCTCAACTACGCAAACAAGCCAAGGCCCTCGAGGCTCAGCTCAAGGACCTTGGTTCACCGCCGAGGTTTTTCGGCGTCATCGCGGAAACGAAGATGCCCCAGGTCCGCATGCAACGACGCGGCGATCCGGAATCCGAGTTTGGAAACGTCCTCGCCCCCGGCGCCGTCGCGTCGCTTTCCATGCTCAACGCCAACCTTGGCAATCTCGAGTCCACTGAGCAAGACCGGCGCAAAGCATTGGCCGAATGGATCACTCATCCCCACAACCCGCTCACCGCCCGAGTCATTGTAAATCGCCTCTGGCACTGGCACTTCGGCCAAGGCCTCGTCGATACGCCAAGTGACTTCGGCTCAGGAGGCGGCCACCCATCGCATCCTGAACTCCTCGATTGGCTTGCCAACCAACTCGTCGAAAGCAAGTGGTCCCTCAAATCCATCCACCGCCTCATCTTGAGCAGCGCGGCGTATCGCCAAAGCTCCAGGGGCACGCATGGCAACTCCCTCGATGCGAACAACCGTCTCCTCTGGCGACAGAATCCGCGGCGCATCGAAGCCGAAGCCCTGCGGGATTCGGTCCTCCTCGTCAGTGGTAAGCTCAATGTAGAACGCGGCGGCCCCGGTTTTGAAGACTTCAAATATAAGGAAGCCTACGCGCCTGAGTACACCTATCTCACGGCCGATGAACCGGCGCTCTGGCGCCGTAGCATTTACCGCTACATCGTCCGCACCACTCCGAATCGTTTCCTCACCACTCTCGATTGCCCCGACCCCGCAAACTTCACCCCCAAGCGCCTGATCACCACCACGCCGCTCCAATCATTGGCCCTCTACAACAACGACTTCATGCTCCGCCAAGCCCGCTACTTTGCTCAGCGGATCGAAAAAGAAGCCGCCCAACCCAAGGCCCAAGCGAAGCTCGCCTTCCAACACGCTTTCGGCCGGGTGCCCAGCGGTGAGGAAATCGAGCTATCTGCCACCTTCATCAGATCCAAAGGTCTCTTCGCCCTCTGCCGCTCGCTCTTCAACGCCAACGAGTTTGTGTATGTGGACTGAGACAGGTCGTACGGATCCTAGAAGTCCTATTCTCTTGCGCGTCATCTCACCCGCGCCGCCAATCTTTACCTGAATGGAAACGAATCACTTTATCCGGACGTTCGTGACTTGCCTGTTTGCATACCAGGCAATGGCCATGGAACCACCCAAGATACTGTTTCAGAACGGCGCCGTAAAAGACGTGGGTGCCGCCGGGGGCGCTCGAACGGCGTTTGCGATCATGCGACTGCCCGATGGCAGTTTTGCATTCTACGACCGTTACCGTCCGGGCACGGGCCCGCTTCGTCTGCCCGATGCCAACGGAAAAATGCACGCGCTGCTGCCGCACCTGCCGAAACACTTACTGGCAAGCAAAGCCATCATGAACAGCGGCGTCCTCGGCAATACCCAGGTCGTGCTCGGCCGGGACGATGAGGTGAAGAGCGTCTTGGTGAAGAACAAAGCCCTGGACAAGGAGACCGCGAAGAAGGTCGGCCTGCCCCGCTTCTTGAACACCTGGATACGCCGGGCCGGTCTCGAGCAGGAGCGTGATCCCATCATGACCTGGCGCGGCTACAACGGCTCGCAGATGGAATATCAGCAACTGAAGAGCGGTCGCCTGCTGGTGCCACACGGCAGCTTCATTCCGCATGCCCGGGCCGTTCCACCGACCGGGCGACATGAGACGGTCATTCAGTTTTCGGACGATGGCGGCACCAGTTGGCAGCTTAGCGAGAGCAAGTTGATTGCTCCCTGCTATCCTGGATTCAACGGCTCCAATGAAGGCGCCTGCGAGCCGTCGATTGAGGAACTGGCTGACGACCGCGTCTGGATGCTCATGCGGACGACGGCCGGATTTCTCTACGAATCTTTTTCCGAAGACAATGGCACGACCTGGTCCCAGGCACGGGCCAGTCGCTTCTATACCTCGACCGGTCCACCCAACATCATGCGCCATAAGAACGGCTGGCTGGTGGTATGCTGGAATAACTGCGAAATGCCTCCTCGCGCCAATGGTGACGGCGTGTATGGCGGACGCGACGCGCTGCACATCGCCGTGTCGGATGACGAAGGCGAAACCTGGCGTGGCTTTCGCGAGATCTATCTCGACCATCGTCGCAACGGTAACCCGGCCAAGACCGGCGATCGCGGCACGGCCTATCCTTTGGGTGCTTACACCTCCGACGGAAACATCGTCGTCATTGCCGGCCAGGGCCATGGTGGACGCAACCCCATCCTCATCGATCCTGTCTGGATCACGGCCACCAATGCCACCACTGATTTCTCCGACGGTCTCACGCAATGGTCCACCTACCTTCATCATGGTCCCGCCAAACGCTGGTGGCGTGCCCGCGCCAATGGCGCAGCCTTGATCACTCACCCGGATGATTCGCAACGCCAATGTCTGCATGTTCGCAAACAACCGGATCTGCCCGCGGATGGCGCCACTTGGAATTTCCCCAATGGCTGGAAGGGAACCATCGCGATCCGGGTTCGTTCCTCGGATGGTTCCGAAGGTGGAACCATTGCCTTGAACGACCGGATGTTCGATCCGGCGAATGATCTCGGTGAAGAATTCTCGATCTTCCGGATCGGCTTTCAGCAACTGGATCTGAAGTCCGACCGTTGGGCGACGGTCCGCTTCGACTGGGATCTCGGCCGAGGCACCTGCGTCGTGTCGGCAAACGGGAAGCAGATCACCACGCTGAAACCGCGACACAAGACATTGAACGGATTGTCCTATGTACGTCTTCGCGCCGCGAATTCCGATGCCAGCGGGTTTCTGGTGGAAAGCGTCGACGTGGCGATCACCAATCCTTACGCGCCCCGTTGTCGGCCAACCGATCAATTGGCCCACGAAAAACGTTACGTTGAGCAGATGGTTCCGCTTTGGAGAGCCCAATAGACGGCTTTACTGAATGAAGACGATAGATTTCAGCCGGTCCTTTGTGACCTTTCGGATTGATACTGAAATCCGGCAACCGCAGACCGTTTCGCACAAACCGCCCTTCAGCGTGAACAACGCGCGCATTCCAATCGAATGCCGTTGCGTGATCACCGAGAAGAGTTCAGGCATCACGCAGACATTTGTTTTGGGCGCGAGTTGCAAGACGGAGCGCGTCGGGGTCGAACGTGATCTCTGGACACAACCCAACGCCGACTATTGCCCCATCTTTTCCGAAGACCGATTCCTCAATCTGAAGACCTACGCGAGGGTCGGGACCGAGGTGGATCGATATCCTCCCGGCAGCGGCACGCAATCCGACCGGCAGAGCGGACGCATTGAAGACACTTTCGACAGCGTGCGTATCGACGTGGCTGCAAGCGAAGGCAAGTTGCTTGATTCGGCGCAGGAAATCGTTGAAGCGGTCTTGGCGAATCACATCCTGGTCGCCCGCACGGAATTGGAATCCGAACGGTATCTCGCGCTGATCGAATACCCGGTGAAGACCATCAACGCCAACGAACGCGATTGGATTCTTCAGACGGACACCGGTCCCGTGCTCTTCCCCGACCTGTCACAGGAACCGGATTCGTTGATGACCAGCCTTCAGCTTGCTTACGCTGCGTTCAATCATCCCGAATGGATCGAGTTCCTCGTCCGGGAACCTACTCCCGTCGCCGGGGGTATTGACGTCTACCACTACTCGCGTCCCGTGCGCTGCGACTCGCAGAACCAGGTCGTCGACATCAGTTCGTGATTCCGTAGGTCAGCGTTGGTTCCAGAATGTTCCTTCCTGCTTGATCGCCTGTTCCATGTTCTCAAGCGTCGCGAGCATTGAACTTGCTCGCTCCGTTTGTTCGTCGTGCCGATTGATGCGTTCGCTGATGTCCTGTTCTACCTGAAAGAGCAACGGAGTCTGGCGACTGGCCATGAAGCCGTAGTTGTCACGCAGTTGGGAGCCGATACGGATGTGAAGTTTCCACGGACCCATGCGAATGGCTGAGGGACCATTGTCGTGGTACGAGTAGAGGAACTTGAATTCTGCGACCGCATTCTTGAATTGCGGAATCAGATACGGACGAATATCGCGCCCGTCGATTGTGCGATCGGTCGGTCGCTCGACACCGGTGAGCGCAAATACGGTCGGCAACACATCGAGGGTGCTCGCCGGATGCAGGACGCGTTGGTTGGCGGGAATGACGCCCGGCCAACAGAAGATCCCCGGCACGCGATGTCCGCCTTCCCAGGTGGAGCCTTTGCCATCACGGAAAGGTGTGGCGTAACCGACGTGCATACGCGCTTCGCCATACTTCGCGTGTTTCTTGGTGTTGCGGAACAGAAGCCACGGGCCGTTGTCGGAGGCGAAGACGATCAAGGTGTTTCGGGTGACGCCAGACTCAGCCACCGCCGCGCGAATGCGTTTCACCGAATCATCGATCTCGGCCATCACATCACCCAAGAGACCCCGACGCGAACGGCCCTTGAACTTGTCAGACACATAAAGGCCGAGGTGCGGCTGATTGTGCGCAACGTAAGCGAAGAAGGGGCGGTCCTTGTTGGTCTTGATGAACTCGACCGCCGCATCCGTGTAACGACCGGTAAGGGAAGTGGACGCCTCCGGGTCAGAGGGGAGGTTGATCGCCAAGGTCTCGTAGCCCTTGATCGGAGAGGTTCCTTTGGGATCCGATTTCATCAGCTTCGCGTTTCCGTAGTCGTGCGAAACATTCGAGCCCAACCAGGTGTCGAATCCATGCGCCAACGGTAGCGCATCCCGCGCAAAGTCGTTCTTCTCGTTGGGATTCCCAAGATGCCATTTGCCAAACATGCCCGTGGCATATCCCCGTGACTTGAGCCCTTCCGCCAAGGTCACTTCGCGCGGGTGAAGATGCTTCTGCGCACTCGGTCCGATGACCCAACTGCCCAACCCGCTTCGCCCCGGATAGCGCCCCGTCAGCAACGAGTAACGCGACGCGCTGCAAGCCGGCGACGTCACGTAGAACTGCGAGAAGTTCGCCCCCTCGTACACCATCTTGGAAATGTTCAGGGTCTCAATGACCGGATTGCCGTTGTGGGCGTAGTCGCCGTAGCCGCTGTCATCGAGAAAGATGAGAATCACATTCGGCCGATCCATCGGCTCGCGCGCCGAGGCCAGCGAAACCGTGCAAATTATCAACATCGATATCGTCCACTTAAGCATGGCCACATGCTCAGATGGAGGGAAGTGCTCCGTCACTCTCCAAATTGGGGAAATGACATTTCCCGAGAACCCCGCTAGACAGAATGTCGTTCCAACATGAGCACACCCACCCTGCTTTCATCATCGAAGTCTCGCCGTGCATTCGCACTGACCGTTGTCTCCTGCTGTCTGGCTGCTCGGGCCACTGTCGCCGCCGAACTTCCGCCGGCTCCGGAAGGTTCTTTCTCGATCGTGGTCATTCCCGACACCCAGCACTACAAGGGGCGAGGAACCAAGGGGGCCGACAAGAACACCAGCCCGCTGAGCAACAAGGTTTTCGAGGGTTATACCGATTGGACCGCCGCCAACCTAAAACGACAACGTATTGTCTTCGTCAGTCACGTCGGCGATATCGTGGACATCAACAACCGCGCCCAGTGGGCCTTGGCGCAGCGTTGCATGGACAAGCTGCACGGTCGCGTTCCCTACGGTATCTCGGTCGGGAATCACGACATGACCGGCGCCGGCAATTCTTCGCTGTTTCAGGAATTCTTTCCCTCGTCGCGGTTCGCGAAGTTCGATTGGTACGCCGGCTGTTTTGAAAGACCGGCCGCCAAGGTCGCCATCTCGGGCAACAACGCCAACAGCGTCCAATTGTTCGAGGCCGGCGGTTTGAAGTTTGTTGCGTTGCACCTCGAATGCAACGCGCCCGACGACGTTCTTCGATGGGCCGATTTCGTCCTGCGACGTCATTCTGATCGCCGCGCGATGATCACCACGCACATGGGCCTCGGCCCACGCGACAAACCCAAGGGCAGCCGGGACTACTTCGATGCGCCCAAGGGCCGGATGACCTGGACCAAGCGACATGGCGAACGCGGGAACTCACCGCAGCAAATGTGGGAGAAGAGTTTCCGCAAGCACGCCAACCTGTTCATGGTCTTTTGTGGCGATCAAAGCCGCACGCAGGCCATGCGTTTGAAATCCTCCGGCCAACATGGCAACACGGTGCATGAACTCCTCTCCGACTACGGCTCCAACGGCCTGCGCATCATGCGTTTCGTTCCGGCCGCAAACCAGATCGAAGTCCGCACTTGGAATCCGTCCAAGGGCGCGCTCTGCGAATCGACCTCCATCGTCAAGGACCGCGAGCAGCACCAATTCACGCTCAACTACGACATGAGTCGATAACAAGCTGGA
>JBMYQZ010000043.1:0-15757 GCA_049601855.1 Limisphaerales bacterium
TCTCGACGATTGATCGTCGTGAAGAGCATCGGGCCCGTCGTGACGAAGCTGCGTCCCGCGCTCAATCCATGGATCCACTTGTCGTAGTCAAACTCCTTCTCCAGCTTCACATAGACCCGCCCAAACCCAAGCGGCACCGGATGAACGCCACTGGCATTACCCGCGGTCGGCCGCAAATTGAAGCCGCAGTTCAACAAGGCGTAGTAATTCTTGAATCCGCAGAACAACCAGTCGCGTTCCGTCCAGTCGGGTTGCCGGTTGAGCCCCATGTATTGCGGGGCATCGAGGCTCCAATCCTTGAAGGCAAACTCCGTGCGCCAGACGTGATTGTTGGAGAGTTCGTAGAGATCCACGTCGAGCACGGGAACGATCATCATGCTCCAGGGCCAATTGTGCTTGTCGAGTTCGAGCAGCGAACCTTCGGCCCGGGCACGGATCGCCACCGGTTTGATCGGTGGTGCGCCGATCTTGAACACGGAGCGGTGGTTGAGGAAGAACACGGCACCGAGCGGATGACGTTTCTGATTCACGGTGAAGATTTCGTACTCGGTGTTGCGCGGCCAGATGACGTGCGTGTTATCCACCTTGATCAACTTGTCGGGGATGGCGCCGCCAAGATTCTTGTTCCCCGTCGTCGGTTGCTCATAGGAACGAGTCACCCAGTAGACGAGCGGGAAGGTGACATTCAAATCCTCGGCCAACATCAGGTTGGGCAAGTCATCCAAAGTGCGATGCACATGCGTATCACCCGAATACCAGCCGCGCTCAGCCATGTTGATCCAGCGGCGCAATTCCAGGCGCAGGCTATTCTCGCCGGCCTTGAGGGTGACATTGTTGGTCAGCGAGAAATACTCCTTCCCTCGTTCCACCGTGATCGTCACCGGTCCCGGCTCGGTGACCAGCTTGAACGGATGTGCCGAGAGCGTCGTGTGCATCTCCACCGATTTCTCGCGTCTCTGTTTCTGGTAGCGAACTGCCGTCCCGCCGATTGCCTCCGGGAAATGCCACTTGCCATCAGCATCTTCGACGTAGATCCGAGCCGGAATGGGTTTACCGGACTGGGCGTCCACAATTTGACCAAGCAGAACAGCCGGATCCGCTGCACGAAGGGAACCAGCAACCAGAATAGAAACCAGTAGAACTCGAACGGGAGACATGTCGCGAATGTCCGGCAAGCCCATGGGTGAGTAAAGAACGGACTGGCCCCCTGCCCTTACCCTGATTCAAAGTCATCACGTGATCCGTCCCGCCCGCAATTCCGATCGCGAAGCGATCATCGAGATCATCGACACCTGCCTGCGCGAAATCGGCGACCGCTTCTTCCCCGAAGGCGAAGGCCAGGATCTGCTCGACGTCGATGCCGCCTACACGAACAAGGGCGGCGCCTTTGTGGTGCTGGAGAAAGATGGCCAGATCATCGGCACCCACGCCACCTCACCCGTGGATCATGAAGAAGGAATCATCACCTTTCGCCGCCTTTACTTGAAACACGAACACCGCCGACAAGGCCACGGCTACACCCTCATGAAATGGGCGATCGAATGGAGTATCGAGCAAGGCTGGAAGCAGATTGTCTTTTGGTCCGACACCCGCTTTCGGCGCGCGCATGAATTCTTTGAGACGTTCGGATTCGTGAAAGGTGAAACCCGTGACATGGACGATGGAGCGATGCCTTATTCGGAGCACCGCTTTCAGTTGGGTCTCAAAGTGTAGCCGGAAGGAAACGCCTTTACCCGCGCGGCACTCTTGCCTTGCGGAAGGCCGGGGCGATTTGCTTGTAGCACTGCTTCGCCGAGACGATCGGATCGTAGCCTTTCGCATTCCAAACCATACCACTGACTTCGCAACACACATCGCCGCGATATCCACCGTCGTAGAACATCCGCAACAGATTCCCGTAGTCGATCGTTCCGGAGGTCCCGGGATTCACAAACCGAATGCGACCATCCTTTTGCACCGCATCCTTGATCGCAATGTGCGCCGTGTAAGGCAACGCCGTCTTGATGGTCTTCGCCATCGGCATGTCGCGAAAGGCGTAGTGGCTGTAGTCGTAACACATCCGCAACCACTTCGGCTTGCCGAGTTTCTCAATCAACCACACCGCCTCACTCGGACGACTCAGAGCACCGCCCCGATGGGGCTTGATCGCGAGAACGATCTTGGCTTCCTCGGCGACCTTCACCCACGCCTCGAGTTGCCGCAAATAAACGTCCTTCATCTCCTCCCACTTCTTCCCCGTCAAAGTGGACTGCAAAACCGGCTGATGCTTCGGTGAGAGATCGCGCCCCAGATCCGCCGCGCGCCGAATGCGATCCATCGTCGCCTGTTGTTGGTTCCCCGCGCTGTGCAGTTTCTCCATGACCCCCGTCAGCTTGATGCCGTTATTGTTCAAAGCCTTGCGGATCGACTTGCGGCGCTCCTTCGAAAGCTTCGCACTGTCCGCATCCCAGCCGCTCCAGACATTGATTTCCACGGAGTCGTAACCGATCTCGCCCAGCACCTCGATCGCCCGTTCGGTCTCGAGCGTCTTCATGCCGTAGGTGCTGAAGCCGAAGGTAATTCCCTTGCCGGAAGCTGCGCGCAGCGAGGAAGTGCCCAACGCCAAGGCACCCAGGCCGGCGTTGCCGATGAAAGTTCTGCGATTCATGAGAAGTCTATTCGTCGCCGCCCATGCTCTTTGAGAGCACGACGATCAGGACGACGGCAACCACAACCCCGCCAATAATAGTAACAACTGAAATGCCCATGGACCGAGTTAAGACCAAGTGTCACCCGATGCCAAACGCTTTCAGGTGATCTGCCAGTTCTTCCACCGGCAGCCCCACCACGTTGGTGAAGGACCCATGGATGCTCTCGACGATCATCTCACCGTGTTCCTGGATCGCGTAGCCGCCGGCCTTGTCGAGCGGGTTGATGTGCTTCAGGTAACGATAGACCTGGTCATTGGTCAGCCGGCGGAAGCGAACATCGGTGGTAACCGAGTAGATCTCGCAACGATGCGTCTCGATGTACATCAGGCAACAACCGCTGATCACCTGATGGGTGTTGCCGGATAGTTCGGACAACATCATTGGCGCCTCCTTCAGGTTACGCGGTTTACCATAAGGCTTGGTTCCCAGATACACCACCGTATCGCAACCGAACACGACCGCCTGGGGATGTTCCTTCGCCACCGCGCGTGCCTTTCGGTAAGCGTTCAGTTCCGCCAATTCCCGCCCGGTCAACTGTTCGGAATCCGCTTCGGGTACATCGGAAGGGAGGATGCGAAACTTCAGCCCCATCTCCTTCATCAAATTCGCCCGGCGCGGCGAACCCGAGGCCAAGATGAGCGGCGGCGGCTTCATGCCAGGAGCTTCTTCACCACGTGACCATGCACGTCGGTCAGTCGAAAATCGCGCCCTTGAAAACGGTAGGTGAGCTTCCGGTGATCAAATCCAAAGAGATGCAGAATGGTCGCGTGCAAATCATGCACATCCACCACATCTGTTTCAGCGTTCCAACCGACTTCATCCGTCTCGCCAATCACCTGGCCGCCCCTGACGCCACCGCCGGCCATCCATTTCGTGAACGCATACGGATGATGGTCACGACCGGTGATGGTCTTGAAATTGACACGGTTCTCACCGAGCGGCGTACGACCAAATTCACCACCCCAGACCACGAGGGTGTCGTCGAGCAAACCACGGGCTTTCAAATCCTTCAGCAGTGCCGCCACGGGTTGATCCGAGATGCGACAGTTGTAGGCGAGATTCGAATTGAGATTGCTGTGATCATCCCAGGTTGAAAGGAACATCGTCACGAAGCGGACTCCACGTTCGACCATCCTTCGGGCGAGCAGGCAATTGCGGGCGAAGGAACCGTGGAAACCGGGACCGCCCGGCTTGCCGCTCGCCGTCACTTCTTCGCGATTGAGACCGTAAGCCTTGATCGTCGCGGCTGATTCTCCCGAAAGATCCAACAACTCCGGTGCCGCGCTTTGCATCCGGTAGGCGAGTTCGTAAGCCTTGATCCGACTGGCTACTTCCTCGTGCCCCTTGTCCGCATAACGCAGCTGGTTCAGTTCGTTCACTGCCCGCAGACTTCGAGCAGCAGTGCGATCTCCGACCCCCGGTGGATTGGCAAGATTCAACACGGGACTTCCCTGATTGCGAAACAACGAGCCACCGTAACTCGAGGGCAAGAAACCACTCGACCAACTCTGCGCCCCGCCCGGAAGACCACGACCGAGATTCACCATCGCGACGTAGCCGGGGAGATTCTCCGATTCGCTTCCAAGTCCGTAGTTCAACCACGATCCCAAGGTCGGCCAACCGCGAAAAGGAGAGCCGGTCAGCATCCGCAATTGCCCGGGCAGATGATTGAACTGGTCGGTCTTCATTGAGCGGACGAAGGCGATGTCGTCCACGCAGGTCGTCAGGTGCGGCAGCAAGTCCGAGATATCCATCCCGCACTGGCCGTACTTCTGAAAAGTCCGTGGGGATCCCATCAAGCGAGCGCTCTCCTTTTGGATGAACGCAAACTTCACGTCTTCGAGCAGGGAATCAGGCAAGGGCTCGCCATCCAGCTCGTTCAGTCTTGGCTTGGGATCAAACAGGTCCATGTGACTCGGACCACCCTCCATGAAGAAGTAGATGCAATTCTTTGCCTTCGGAGAATGCGTCTTCGATTCGGCGGCCATCAATCCGTCCTGCCCCAGCAGGGAAGCCAAGGCCAAGGTGCCCAAGCCGCTCGCGCCACCGGAGATGAAATCACGTCGATTGAAGATCGATTCAGTCACGGGTGATAAATTCGTCCAAGTTCATGACGATGCGGGCGAGGCCGATCATCGGATCAATTTCTTTCAAGGCGGCCAGATCCGCGTGCGCTTTCGAGAGTGCGGCGAGTTCGCGCCCGGACGGGTCTCGTCCAAGACAGCGATGAAACATCTCGCGGATTGCGCTCTCGGGCTTGGCGTTGGCGAACTGTTTCCCCAATACCTCGGCACATTCGAAGAACACCGGATCGTTCAAGAGTGTCAGCGCTTGGAGCGGCGAATTGGTCCGCTCGCGGCGGCTACAACTCACGCTCGAATCCGGGGCATCAAATGAGATCAGCATCGGATACGGCACGGTTCGTTTGAAGAAGATGTACATTCCCCGGCGATAACGATCGCCACCTGCGCTGACGGGCCACTTCACGCTGCGGCCTACCTCGGTCACGAATTCCGGCAAGGGCGGACGAATGCCCGGACCGCCAATCGTCGCGTCATACAAGCCGCTCGCCACCAGGTGAACATCGCGGACCGCTTCTGCGCTCAGGCGAAAACTGTTCTGCCGCCAAAGCAGCCGGTTGCCAGTCGGATGATCCGCTAGTTCCGGTCGCATGGCCGAAGATTGCCGGTAGGTCGAGGACAGCACGATTTGGCGGATGATCGCCTTGCGACTCCAGTTGCGCTCCTCCAGTTCCAGAGCCATCCAGTCGAGCAGATCGGGATGGGACGGCGGGCTACCCTTGGTTCCGAAATCGTCGGACGACGCCACGATTCCCACGCCGAACAATCGTTGCCAGATGCGATTGACGATCACGCGGGATGTGAGCGGATTTTCACGACTGGTGAGCCAGCGAGCCAAATCAAGTCGATCCGGCTGCTCAGCCCGTTTCGCCAACGCATGCATCACTCCGGGCGTTCCCGTGACCACGGTCTTGCCCTTGCGGGAATAGTCGCCGCGGACATGGATGTAGGCTTCCCTCCGATCCTTCGTTCGCTCCTTCATCGACTGGGCCCTGGTAGCGGGCTTCTTCGGCCGCTTGGAAACGTGATACTCGATCGGTTTGCGCAAGCGAACCCAGTCCTCGTCCAGTTGACAGTAGTGGTGTCGCAAGCGATTCCATTCCTTCACGGTGCGCTTGAATGTTTCGCCTCGGCCCACCAGGCGACCCAAGTCATCCGGCACGACGGTTGGCTCCGCGTTCGTCTCGTCGGTAATCGAGATGCGGAAGTGTTTCATCGTGTTGTATTTGCCTTCCTTCTGGCGCATGGCGAACAGCAACCGTGAGCCTTGCGGGACCTCGGCCGGTTCGCGCAGCTTGAACACCGCGCTGTAGTAGCGCCGGGTGTGATTGGTAATCGTCCAGCCTTCGTTCGAACGAGAATCAATCGCGTCCTGTCCTCCAAAGCCACCGGACACCACAACAGATTTGAACGGTTTGCCAAAGCCCTTGGTCCCCGGTGGCACTACGGCGAACGCCAAACTCGAGACCACCACTTTCCCGTTCTTTCCCTGGCCGACGGCATTGCCTTTTTCCTCACCGGAGCCGTAGCCGCCAAACAATTCCAGGCGAATCGCGTTGACCACTCGCGGAGGGGAGTTGGACACATTGATGGCCGAGGTCACGGTCGATGGATTTCCCGTCGCCACCACGGAATCATCCGTCTGAATCTTCAGATTGCTGACACCGGTGGCACTGTCAGGTTTCATGATCGTCCACTTTGTCTGAGAGCGCTCTTGTTTCGAAAGCCAGTTTGCAAATCGTTCGGGCAGCTGATTCTTCTCGAACCGTTCAAGGGCGCCGTTCAAACGAGAGTAGGTGGCATTCCAGCTCTTCGCCTCCAGATCATAACGACGCATTTCGATCAACTGCGGTGCGGAATGCGTAACTTCATCCGTATTATTGAAGAAGGAATACAAGCCGTAGAACTCCGCCTGGGAAATGGGATCGTGTTTGTGGTCGTGGCACTCCGCACAGCCGACGGTCAAGCCGAGCCACACCGTACCGGTGGTGTTCACGCGATCGATGACCTCCTTCGTCCGATTCAACTCCCGATCCGCACCGGCTTCGGTGTTCTTCAAGGTGTTGCGATGAAAGCCGACGGCGATCAATTGATCCACCTTCGGCTGGGGCAGGAGATCCCCCGCCAGCTGCTCTTCGGTGAATCGGTCGAACGGCATGTCACGATTGATGGCCCCGATCACCCAATCACGATAGACCCAGGCATGCGGTCGCAAACCGTCACCGAGATAACCATCGCTGTCTCCGTACCGCGCCAGGTCCAGCCAGTGGCGCCCCCAGCGTTCACCAAACTGCGGCGCGACCAACAGCCGGTCCACCAATTGCTCATAAGCATCTGATGACTGGTTGGAGACAAAGGCGTTCACTTCCTCTGGACTGGGCTGCAGACCAAGCAGATCCAGCGAAAGGCGGCGAATGAGCGTGTGTCGATCAGCGGGATCAGAAAGCGTCAGATCGGCTTGTTCCAAGCGGGCCACGACAAAGCGATCGATGGGATTCCGAACGAAGTGAGCCGAGTTCACTCTCGGTGGGACTGGCTTGGGCCCACGCACGAACGCCCAATGCTCGGCCGCGGGGAGCCCGAAGGTCCACGCCGCGAACAAACAAGCGCTCATTCGTAGCCAAAGTGTCATCGCTGGGATTCTTTGCGCTTCACACGCCGAAGAAAAGGCCTAACCTCCCGCCGGTTCTGACACTGAAACAGCATTAAATAACTGATATGAGCGTACTTGTAGTCGGCAGCACGGCCCTTGATTCCATCAAAACCCCCAAGGCGGAGAACCCACGTTTGTTGGGCGGCTCGGCCAGCCATGCCTCGGTGGCGGCCAGTTTCTATTCCCCGGTGAAGATCGTTGGCGTGGTCGGTGACGATTTTCCGAAGCGCTACCTCAATCTCTACAAGAAGCACAAGATCAACCTCGACGGTCTTCAGATGCAGAAGGGCAACACCTTTCACTGGTCCGGAGTGTATCACCAGAACATGAATCACCGCGACACCCTGGCAACGGAGCTCGGCGTGTTCGAACACTTCACGCCGCACCTTCCGGACAAACACAAGTCCACTGATTACGTCTTGTTGGCGAACATCGCCCCGGCGCTGCAACACCACGTGCTCGACCAGATGACGAAACCGAAGTTTGTCGTCGCCGACACGATGGATCTCTGGCTCAACATAGCGCTCGCCGATCTGGTGAAGTTGATCAAGCGCGTCGATTGCTTCGTGTTGAACGACAGCGAGGCCGAACAACTGACGGGTGACGACAACGTGTTCACCGCGCTCAAGAAGATTCACAAGATGGGCCCGAAATACGTGATCATCAAGAAGGGGTCACACGGTTCCATCCTCTCAGGTCCGAAGGGGCACTTCATTTGCCCGCCTTTCCCGCTGCAGAAGGTCGTCGATCCGACCGGTGCCGGCGACAGTTTCGTTGGCGGCCTCATCGGTTATCTCGCAAAGTCCAAGGGCTCGATCGACGCCAATCTTCGTCGCGCCATGGTGCACGGCAGCGTGGTGGCTTCATTCTGCTGCGAAGGCATGGGCGTGAAGAAGACCACCGCGGCCACGAAGGCCGCCATCAACCAGCGCGTGAAGTTGCTGGAGAAGATGACCAAGTTCTAGACGCCATGTCTGCCGAACTGATCTCCGCTGCGAAGGGACTGTTGGATGAAGCCGGCTTGGCGGACCTCGGTCCCGGGCCGCGAGCGGGCCGGCAAACGCTGGCCGCCTTGAACCGGTCCCTGGACGCGTTGTTTGAACAACACGGACGCCCCCGGAAAGCGGAGCTCATTCGCAGTCTGATTCTGCTTTGGCACGATCACCTTGAGCCGTCGCACGAGATCTCGCAGGACGAACACAATCCTGACGGCAGCCTCGTGCACGCGATCATGCATCGGCGCGAACCGGATTATTCGAACGCGAAGTATTGGTGGCGTTCCACCGGCGATCACGAGTGCTTTCCCGCGATTGCCCGAAAGGTCGAGGGTCTGGTCGCCAACGACCCGGACTTGGCGGAACAAACCCTCTCCGACGGTGAGTGGGATTCCTACGGTTTCACTGACGCGGTCGACTCAGGCATCCGCGAGGCCGAGGACACACCCCGTCATCAGCTTCTGAAACAGATCCAGCGCGCCGAAACGGACACCGTGCTCGAATACCTGGCGGGCTAGGCGGTGCAGGAATTTGGCATCGTCGTCAGCGCGGTCCTGCCAGTGCTCCTTGTGGCCTTGGCGGGCTTGTTGATGCGCAAGGTCAACTGTCTCAACGAACAGGCGGACAAGAGCCTGCTCGACGTCACGATCAATCTCCTCATCCCCTGCTTCATCTTCGACAAGCTGCTGGGCAACCCGGCGATGCAGGTTCCGAGCAACCTCATCCTTGCGCCCTTGGTCGGTTTTGGAACGGTGACCCTTGGCATCCTGATCTGCCTCGCCCTGGCTGGACTGGCCGGGATCCACGATCCGATCAAGCGCAAGACCTTCGGTTTCAGCACGGGCATCTACAATTACGGCTACGTCCCCCTGCCCTTGGCGCTGGCATTGTTCGATCGGGAAACGGTGGCCACGCTCGTCGTGCACAACGTCGGTGTCGATTTCGGCTTTTGGACGGCAGGCGCCATCGTGTTCGCCCAAAGAGATCAACCGATCTGGCGCAAGCTGCTGCGACCGCCGACCTTTGCGATTCTCCTCACGGTCATTCTGAACTTCGCTGGCGCGGCCGAATCCGTGCCCGCCGTGATCATCGGTACGGCCCGAATGATTGGTGCCTGCGCGATTCCGATGGGACTGATCCTCACCGGCGCCATGGTGGCGGACCTGATGAAGGAGTTTCGGGTGGAAGGCGGTGCGAGGGCGGCTTCCACAGCGATTTTTCTACGCCTGATGCTGCTACCGATCGGCTTCCTGTTGCTGGCAAAATTCCTGCCGGGGACAACTGAACTCAAGAGAGTGATCGTGCTGCAAGCCGCAATGCCCTCAGCGGTGTTCGCAATTCTCGCCTCCCGCTATTTCCAAGGACATCCAGCCACCGCGCTTCGCGTCGTCCTGGCGACCTCACTCGTCAGCTTCCTGACCATCCCGCTCTGGATCCGATTCGGGATGCAATTCGTCGGGCTGGAGATGCCGAAGTAATCAGAGGTCGTCCTCGTCTTTCTTCTTCTCGAGCGACTCAAAGAGAGCCTCGCGATGGCGGGCGGCATCGGTAATTTGTTTCTTGGCCTGATCGCCAGTAGTGCCGTCGAGCTGCCAATAGCGCTTGCTCGCCAAGGCCTTGATCGTTCCGTCGTTGAGCGCCTTGCCAATCGCGGCGCCGAGGCGAGCCTTGGCATCGGTGGGCACCGTTGCAGGAACAGCCACACCGACGAAACGATTCACCGGGTCATCCTCCACGCTGGGATAAAAATCTGCCGCACTGGGAATCTCACCGATCCCGGGTACCGTCGCAGGGCGGGGATCGATAATGGCCAAGGCCTTCAATTTGCCGGCCTTGATGTCACCGAGTTGATCTTCCAGCGATGTCACCACCGCGGTCACCTGACCGCTCGCGGCGGCCAGTCGACTGGGCCCGACACCGGGGAAATTCTTGAGCTGCAATTCAGCCCGGGTAGCGCGGGCAATGACGTCGAGCTTGGCATGCCAAATACTGCCGGGCTTCGACGCAGCGAAGGAGATTTCGCTCTCCTCCCGCTTGGATTCACGAATGATGTTCGGCAGCTTTCCGGTGCGAATGTTCGGCGCAACACTGATCACCGCGGGCGAACGCACCACCACGGTGTAGTCCCAGGCCGACAGATTGACGTTGGTCAGACCGTTGCGACCAGCAACGAGCATTTCATCCGACATGCCCAGCCAGGTATGCCCATCCTCCGTCTCGCCGACCTGAGCAAAGGCGGCCGAGCCAACGCTCGCAAGACTGACCTCCACTCCGAGCTCTTTCCCCAATGCCGGGGCCAAAGCCGTCAGAAAAGTGGTCGTGTCGCCACCCGCGGCATCCGCACACACGATCTTGATCGGCCCCGTCGGCCAATTCGGGTTCGCTTCCGCAACCGCAGGTCCGCCGTCCGTCGGAGCCGGCTTTTTGTCTCCACCACCACAACCGGCGAACAACAGGGCGAAGGCAGACAAGGGAGCAGCAAAACGCATCAAAATCATCGCCCGCGTTGATAGCGCTTCCATCGGCTGGCGAAAAGCGGGAAAGCAAATTCGATTCTCAGGCTTGAAGTTTGGACGCGTTGCCCAACAATATTTGGACTTCCCGACCAACCGGCGAATAGTCGTGCAAAAATACGCGTAAGTCATGGTCCACATTCTTCACTATCTGGGAGCAGCTTTTGTCATCCTTGTCATGGTGCAGCTCGGCCTAGCCATCATTGGAACCCTCCGCCGACAATGGCTCGCCGGGGCCGTTCGTCGCGGTGCACTGCAGTTGTTCGACGAACGCATTGCCCTGGCCCAGGTTCGACGCCAACGAGTGGAGAACACGGTCGCGCCGTGGATGGGCAACCGCAAATTCGAAGTGGATCGCGTCGTCCACGAATGCGTGGGCGTGAAGTCCTTTTACTTGAAGGCCCACGACAAGAAGCCCTTGGCCACGTTTGAACCGGGGCAGTTTCTCACCTTCAGCCTCGACGTGCCGGGGCACGACAAGAAGGTGGTCCGCTGCTATTCGCTCTCCGATCGACCACGCGAAGAATACTACCGGGTCACAATCAAACACCTGGAAGATGGCGCCGGCTCCGGTTTCTTTCACGAATCTGTTCGCGAAGGCGCAATCCTCGACGTGAAGGCGCCAGCGGGTGGATTCACCTTGGATCTGGATTCGGAGCAACCGGTCGTCCTGATCGCCGGCGGGGTCGGCATCACGCCCGTTCTCTGCATGCTGAATGAGATGATCAAGTCCCAGCCCAACCGGAAGGTCTGGCTCTTTTATGGCGTGCGCAACGGCAAGGAACATATCATGAAAGAGCACCTTGCCCAGGTGGCCCGCGATCACAGCCAAGTCGAGATCATCACTTTCTACAGCCGCCCGAATGCTGAGGACGAAGAGGGCAAGGACCACGACATCGGCCATCGCATGTCACTCAACGACCTCCGTGACATTCTGCCGTCGAGCAACTTCGAGTTCTACCTGTGTGCAGGCGGTGAGATGATGAAAACCATGGTGGACGCCTTGCTGACCTGGGGAGTATCGGAGAAGCACATTCACAAGGAGGCGTTTGGACCGGCGAGCGTCCCCAAGACGGGCAACACGGTGATCCAAAAAGCCGTCCGTGTGATCTTCGCCAAGTCGGGCAAGACGCTTCCATGGACTCCGGACACCGGTTCGCTGCTGGAGATGGCCGAAGCATCCAAGATCGAAACCATCGACAGTTCCGGTTGTCACGCCGGCAGTTGTGGCACCTGCAAGACCGCGATCAAGACCGGCGAAGTCGAATACCTGCAGGATCCTTCGTCCGCGGTTGAAGAAGGCAGTTGTCTCACCTGCATCTGCGTGCCCAAGTCCGACATCACGCTCGACGCCTGAGCCACATGGCCACCCTTCAGCCAACCGAAAACACTGCATCCCTCAGCGGCAGCGTCGCCAAGCCCGAGCGCTGGGACGTTCCGTTCTGGCAGGAGAGCGTCGGCCGGCGTCCCTGTAAACCGATGACCGATGAGGTCGTGGCGGACATTGGCGACAAGAGTCCGTTCAAGGAAATTGATCCCGATCGCTTTCCCAAGTCCATGCCGCTCGACGGGATCCTCCAGAACGACGCCCGCGTTCGCCGTTTTGCGAAGGGCGAACTCGTCGTTCGCCAAGGTGACTACGGTAACTCCGCCTTCTTTGTCCTGAGTGGAACGGTCCGCGTGCTCCTGGATCAGGTAGACGAAAAACTCCTCGGCCGCCGGGACACCAAACGCAAGAGCTTCTGGTCGGCCATGGCACAGCTTTGGAACAATCCGACCACACCTGAGCTACGACACTACGGCGAGGGCGATCCGCAATCCGGCAAGGCCGGGGTCACCGAAAGCACGGACGCCATTGATGCGGTCACCACGGTCTTTCTCCAGGACGTTCCTACAGTCATCAACACGGAACGTTCGCGCGAGATCCAGGTAGGTGATCTGTTTGGAGAAATCGCCGCTCTGACCCGCACGCCTCGCACCGCCACGATCGTCGCCGACAGCCGCTGTGATCTGTTGGAAATCCGATGGCAGGGTTTGCGAGAACTACGTCGGCGCAGTCCGGAACTGCGCGATCACATCGACCAGCTTTACCGCGAACGCGCCTTGCAGGCGCACTTGGACGCCACGCCCATGTTCGCCCACGTCGATCCCGACGGGCGCAAGGAAGTCGCCGACGCGACCGAGTTTCAAACCTTTGGCGACTACGAGTGGCACACCTCGTACAAAAAGGTCCGGGATATGAAGCCGGGCAAACGCCTACGCTACGAACCCTTGGTCGCGCAGGAGGGCCATTACCCCAATGGCGTCTATCTCATCCGCTCCGGTTTCGCCCGCGTGAGCGAACGCTACAATCACGGGGAGCGAACCGTCAGCTACCTCGGCCGCGGACAGGTCTTCGGTTTCGACGAGATCGCCTACAATTTTATCCACCAAAAATCCGTCCCGTTTCAGCGCACCCTCCGCGGACTTGGACACGTGGACGTCCTCTTCATCCCCACGTCCGTGATCGAGAAGTATGTCCTGCCGAACGTGGACCCTGACTCCATTCCCAACCTCGAGGCCAACGAAGACGACTTGGATCCGGCCAGCGGATCTGCGCCCTTGAGCGCCAACCTGCTCGAGTTCCTCGTCGAGCAACGTTTTATCAACGGTACGGCGACCATGATGATCGACATGGATCGCTGCACGCGCTGCGACGACTGTGTACGCGCTTGCGCCAGCGCCCATCAGAACAATCCGCGTTTCATCCGGCATGGACCGATCCATGAACGTTTCATGATCGCCCACGCCTGCCTGCATTGTCAGGACCCGGTCTGCATGATCGGTTGTCCGACCGGCGCCATCCATCGCACCTCCGCCGGTGGCCAGGTGGTGATCAACGACCTCACCTGCATCGGCTGCGCCACCTGCGCGAATTCCTGTCCCTACGACAACATCCAGGTTGTCCCGGTGCGCGACGGCAGCGGACAAGTCGTCCGCGACCTCGTCAGCAACAAACCCATCGAAAAAGCGACCAAATGCGACCTGTGCGTGGACCAACTGACCGGTCCCGCCTGCGTCAACTCGTGTCCGCACGACGCCATGGCGCGCGTCGATATGCGCGACCTCGAATCCGTCGCCAAGTGGCTGCAACGATGACCGGACTCAAAGCCAGACGAACCTTCGGGATCACGCTGCTCTTGCTGGTAGCGGCCGGCTATTTCTGGCTCGACTACGCATTGAAGACGAGTTTCCAACTGGCCGCCCAGATCTCAGGTTACCTGCTCTTTGGGCTCTGCCTCTTCCTGACCTTTTTCAATGCTCGCAAGAAACTGCCGTTCATTCCCCTGCTGCGCGCTTCGACCTGGATGCAAATTCACATCTACGTCGGCTACTTCGTGATGTTTCTCGGTTGCCTGCACGCAGGTTTCCGGCTCCCGACCGGCGGGCTCGAGATTACCGTGGCCGTCTTGTTTGCCTTGGTAAGTTTGTCGGGTGTGGTCGGCTTGATCCTGACGCGTGTGTTGCCGGCTCGCCTGACGGTGCATGGTGAGAACCTGGTCTTCGAACGAATCCCCGGCATGCGAAGTAAACTGCGGGACGAGGTCGAGAACCTGGTGGTGAAATCGGCCGAGACGACCGAGTCCTCCACCATCGCGGACTTTTATCGTCAGAACCTCGCTGATTATTTTGGCCAGCCGATGCATTGCGGCAGTCACCTCTTTGGTTCGGCCAAGCCGCTCCATCATATGCTCGAACAGATCGCCTCGCTGGGACGTTATCTTGACGAGAACGAACGCCAAGTGATGGACGAGCTCAGTGACCACGTTCGCGCGAAGAACAATCTCGACTTCCAATGGTATGCGCAGGGGACGCTCAAGGTCTGGTTGTTCATCCACATTCCACTGACCTTCGCCCTTCTGTTGTTCGCCGCCACGCACGGAATCCTCGCCACCAAGTTCACATGAAGCATCTCTTCAGCAAATTTGGATTTCGCGAGATCTCCTACGACCGGCCCAACCAACAATGGGTTTGCGGGCGCGAGTGCGAAGGCAAGGGCTGCCCTTTCGGGCCGGGCCTGAAGGGCGACTGCCAGGCCACGCACGAGTGCATCCCGGTCAAGCAGGATGACCGCTGGGTCTGCAACCGCACCCGCCAGGGATCAGAGTGCGCACCCTGCGAAAAAGGTCCTTCACCGGATGGCGAATGCTGCCGCCCGATCGAGCCCTGCACTCCCTGCCGCAGCCTCCGGGCCAAGCGCGGCATCCTCGTGCTGTCGACCATCGCGCTCAGTCTTGGGATCATTCTCCTGTTGCTGAGCAATCCCTCCGGCACCTATTACATGACACCGGGCGAACTCACCCACGCCCATTCCTCGGCCGATTCACAGTGCATCGATTGCCATGTGATCGGCGATGGCATGCCAATTGACTGGATGCATGCTCTCTCCGGCAAGGGCGCTGCGCCCGACAGCCAACGCTGCCTGAAATGTCATGCGCTCGGCGATGAACCGATGAACCCGCATTCGCTTCCGCTGGAAGTGCTGGCCAATTCCCGCAGCCGCATTCTCGCCAACGCCACTGACACTGAGCATCATCAGCCCACCGGCCTGCAAGTAGCGGCCCTCGGCTTCGCGCCAGACAACCTCAACCAATCCCAGATGGCCTGCTCAGTCTGTCACGTGGAGCACCAGGGCAAGGATCACGACCTCAAGACCTTGAGCAATGAACGTTGTCAGGTCTGCCATTCCGTTCAGTTCAAGAACTTCGCCGAGGAACATCCCCCCTTCGGCAGTTACCCCTTCAAGCGGCGTACGAGGATCATCTTCGATCACGTCCGACATCTC
>JBMYQZ010000044.1:0-8647 GCA_049601855.1 Limisphaerales bacterium
ACAGGCGTCGAGGTTGCGATGTGCTTCCAGTCGCTTGCGTTGCGATACGTGACCGCGTGGGGCGGCCGGGAGTTCCGGGACTTCTTTCGGCGGCGGGGGCACTTCCAGCCCCAGCAGCGATTCCATCACCCACACACCGCGCAAGATCGGCGAAGTGCGCGTGCCGCATGTCGTCAGGGTGAGAACACTTGCGTGGCTGGCCACGCCGCCGCGATGAGAATTCTGATTGAGTTTCACGCGACGAAACTCCGGCCCTTTCACGCCCTCGATGTCGTAGTGATGCGCAAGCCGGTCGTTCAACATTGCGAACTCGGAATCGAGGAAATTGAGAATACTCAAATCGTGATCGAGAATCTCGCGAAAGAACGATTCAGTTTCCCGGATAAACAGAGTCCGCAGGTAGTCGTTGAAGTCCGGATACAAGGCTCGGTCCACCGCGATGTCCTGCAGCTTGCGCAGTTGCAGCCATTGACCGGCGAAATTCCCCACGAAGGCCGAACTCTTCTCGTCGCGCAACATCCGGCGAACCTGCGCTTCCGGATCCTTGAGCAGCCGACCGTCGGCCGCCGCCGCAAAGAGTTCTTCGTCCGGCATGCTGCTCCAGAGGAAGTAAGACATCCGCGAGGCCAATTCGTAGGTGTCCATGCCTTGGTGTCGGTTCAGAAACAGAAACTCGGGCGAGCAGAGGACACGTTGAATGGCGATGGCGACCGAGTCTTTGAACTCGCCGCCCGCGTCCTGGTCGGCTTCGAAGGTTTTGAGAAGTTCATCGACTTCCGAAGAATCCAATGGGCGGCGATAGGCCCGTTGGGCAAAGCGTTCCAGAATCGAACGGGCATCCTTGGGTCCGTTGCCAAAGACCACTCGCTGCGCTGGTGAGGGCCACGAGGGAACCAATGGCCCTTCAATCTCCATCCAATGAACGATCACCTTTGGGCCGGTGTATTTCTCATACCAACCTGCCCGCACGCCGCCAGTGCCATTCTCAAAGTTCCAACCGAACTTTCGACCGGCATCGGCGAAGCACGTGAACTCGTAGACTGTGGGCTCACGATTCGTCAGGTGAATTCGGCTGGCAAGCTCACCGTTGATCACGAACACGAGACGCGGATCTTCACAGCCCACCGGATTGGTTTCGAAATCGGTCGGCTGGTAGACGATTCGCCAACGCGCGCTCGGTCCCACCTTCGGACCCTCGGGATGCACTTTCACGCGGACACGATATAGCCCCGGCGCGGACGTGACGTAGCCGTCTCGCTGGAACGGAATCGGCGTTGGAAAGAACGCTCCACCGCCGTTGTTGCGCCCGACCATCTGGAACTCCACGGCCGCGCCATGTCGGATGTGTTTGCTTTTGTGGTAGACGAGATTCGTGCCCACCCAGCGCTTCTTGACTGTCTCCGGTTTGGTCGATAGCAGGAACTGCTTGGTGATTCGCTCAGCCTCCCGCAGATACTTCTCCAGCAGCAGCGGCGACAGCGTGAGCGCGTCGTCCACGTTGTCGAAGCCATGCGCCGAGTCGTCCTGCGGCAGTCCTTCGCCCACGGGGGAATCAATGTCAAATAGATCGCGAATTGTGTTCGCATACTCCGCCCGATTCAGACGCCGTACCGCTGCGCCACGAGCCATCTCGTCCTCTCCGATCCGGCGTAGTTGAGCGGAGATCCACGACTTCACCGCTGCCAACTCCTTCGCCTCCGGGCGAGATTCCTTCCGAGGGGGCATTTCCCCGGCCGACAATTGTTCGAGAACTCGTTTCCACAGCTCCGCCGATTCTGCGAACTTTATCCTCTCGATCGTATCCAGCCGGATTCTCCCCTTGGCCTTCTCCATCCCGTGACACCGCACGCAATGCTGTTTCAAGAACGCTGTCACTTCTGCGGCCGGCAGGGAAGGGCCTGAACTTAACAGGCTCAACAGAAGAATTGTCGACAGCAACAGTCGCATAGTGGAACCGGGAACCAGATCCTGTATCGCAGAGCCCTTGGAATCTGGCAATCCGTTCGTGTAGCATTCCGCCACTGATGGACACCGTCCTCTTGACTGGAGCCGCTGGGATTGTCGGCACGCTGTTACGCCCGTTGCTGGCTGGGCGCTATCCCAAGTTGCTGCTCACTGACATCGCCGAGGTCATCGATCTCGCTCCAAACGAATCCTTTGATCAAGGAGACATCACCGAACCCGAATTCGTTCGCTCCCTCACTGCGAGAGTCGACGGTATCATCCACCTCGCCGGCAAAGTCGGCCCGGACTTCTCGTATGACGAAGTCCTTGGCCCCAACATCATCGGAACGCACAACATCTTTCAAGCTGCCAAGGACGCCGGCATCAAACAGATCATCAATGCCAGCAGCCACCACGCCGTCGGCTGCTATCAACGCGGTGAGCACATCGATCACCAAACCCCGCCGCGGCCCGACAGTAACTACGGATTGAGCAAAGCCTTCAGCGAAGCCAGTGCCTCCTGCTTCGCCGATAAGTTCGCCATGAATATCCTTTCCATCCGTATCGGCTTTGTCGGGGAACAAGTCATCGACGAACGCCGCCTCCACACGTGGTGCAGTCCCCGCGATCTCGCTCAATTGATCCACCTCGGTCTCAGTAACTTCGACCTCGGTCACCAGATCGTTTACGGAGTCTCGGAAAACCCTGATCCTTTTTTTGACAACTCCAACGCCACTCGACTCGGCTATGTTCCCCAAGACCGCGCCGTGGACCATCTGGCCGACCCCGACATTCCCAAGCATGAAGCTAGCGACCAATACATCGGTGGCCATTTTGCCAGCGGGCCCAATTGATTATGCGGGGTATGGTAGCGGAATTCGTGAGAATTTCGTTTCCAAAACAGTCTCTTGATAAGCGTCCATCCGTGCGACGAAATTCCGCTACGCTGAAGGTCAAGAAATGAGCGCATCCAAAAAGGACCTGGTCTACAAACTGTTGAAAGGCATCGAGACCGGTGATCCCGAAGCGGCTACCGTTGTCAATGAGAGCAAATATATTCAACATAACCCGCTGACCAAGGAGGGCGGCGTTGGTTTGGCGGAACTGTTCAAACGTCTGTCTCAATTCAATCCTCGCGTGGAACTCGTGCGCATGTTTGAAGATGGTGAGTTCGTCTTCGCCCACACCGATTACGATTTCAACGAGGTGGAGGTCGGCTTCGAAGTCTTTCGTTTCGAGGACGGATTCGCGGTTGAGCACTGGGACAATCTTCAGACCAAGCCGACCGGCCCGAACCCCAGCGGTCACACCATGCTGGACGGGGCGACGGAAGCCACCGATCTGGAGAAAACGGAAGAGAACCGGGAGTTTATACGGTCGTTCATCGACGAGGTGATGGTGGACGGTCGCCTGGATCGGCTGGATCACTACATCGACGCGGATAACTACACGGAACACAATTCGCACATGGTCGACGGTCTGCCGGCCTTGCGCTCAGCATTATCCGATCGAGACACGCGGAGAATCTACCAGATGAATCACCGATTGCTGGCCGAGGGGAACTTTGTGCTTTCGGTCTGCGAAGGCTTCCTCAATGAAGTTCATTCTTCCTTCTACGATCTCTTCCGCATCTCTGAAGGCAAGATCGTGGAGCATTGGGACACTTACGAAACTGTTCCTCTCCGCTCTGAATGGAAAAATGAGAATGGCAAGTTTTGACCGATGATGCCGTCGCTCGATGGCAATGGTAGGGAAGCGCTGCTGCGCGTCCGAGGACAAGCGAGAGCTTGTCCAGCCCCTCGTGCATTGGTGGGCAGTTTTCTCAGAGAGATGGGATTCCAGTCACCGTTACGGCATTCCCGCTATCGTCCGAAGGATTCGCTGGTGAGGATCGCACAGATTAAACTACGGAAACCGCCTTCGTGCTGCTCTGCGATGCGGTCTGATTCCAGACGATCGGACACGCTGGGCATTCTGCCGGTGGCGTAAGTGAGGAGTTTGGAGGCGAGATTGGCGGTGAAGAGTCCTTTTCGTTCGAGGAGAAGTTTCCGGAGTTCGGCGATGTTGCGGAATGACTCGCCGGAGGGAAGCTCTCCGGAGGGGTCGATCAGAAGCGCACGTTTGCCACGGCTGGTGTGCCGGACGTAGTGACTGCGAAAGGCGCCGACTTCGTCGTAGGATTCGAGGGCGAAACCAATCGGATCGATCTGGGCGTGGCAGGAGCGGCAGGTGGCGACCGTGCGGTGTTTGGCGAGTTGTTCGCGGATCGTCTTGGCGCCGCGGATGTCGGGTTCGATGGGTTCGATGTCTGGGGGAGGCGCGGGTGGGGGAGTGCCAAGGATGTTTTCCAAGACCCAAACGCCGCGGACGATGGGCGAGGTTTCAATGCCGTTGGCGGTGGCAGTCAGGACGCTGGCCATGCCGAGGAGACCGCCGCGCTTCGGGGTGTTCAGGGCGACGCGGCGAAAGGTGTTTCCGTTGACGCCGGAGATTCCATAGTGGCGGGCGAGCGGGCCGTTGAGGAAGGTGTGATTGCCAACGAGGAAATCTTCGAGCGGGCGATCATGTTCGATGGCGTCCTTGATGAAGAGATGGGTTTCCTGGCGCATCGCTTCCTCCAGATTCTCGTTGAAGTAAGCGGGGTGCGCGGTCTGGCTGGGGAGCATGGTGCCGAGTTTACCGAGGTCGAGCCAGGCGTCGGCGAAGCGGTCGATGAAGGCGTCAGCCTTGGGATCGCGCAACATGCGGTCGGCATGTTGGATGAGGTTGTCGGTCGTGAGTTCTCCGCGGTTGGCGGCGGCTCTCAGGCCTTCATCAGGCGGGGCGGACCAGAGGAAATAACTCAAGCGGCTGGCGAGGTCATGTTGATCCAATTGCTTCGGTGATTGGTGGAGATAGAGGAAGTTTGGGGAGCAAAGGATCGTCTGATACGCGACGAGCATGGCTTCATGCTTGGAGAGCCCTTGTTTGAGTTCGCCCTGATAGACGCCGACGAGCGAAGCGGAATTGGCCTCGGTAACCGGTCGGCGAAAGGCACGCGTCGCGAACTGAGTGAGAAGTTGCCGGACTTTTTCGTCGGTCAACTCGTCCTTGCCAAAGAGGCGTTGGTGCGAGGTCGGTGGCCACTGGTCGTAGAACGGGCCTTCGACCCGGATCTCATGAACGCGGATGCGCGGGCCTTCGTATTCGGCGTAGAACCGGGCCCAGGCGCTGCTGACGTTGATCGAGTGGGTTCGTGTCCGCCATCGCGATCACTGCGTTTCTTTTGCCGGGCGAAGAATTCGGCGATGAGTTTGTCCTTGGTCTTCGGATCATACTCCGGATGCATGATGTTAAACTTGGGAACGTGCTTCGTGATATAGCCCTGAAACTTTTCTGGATATTCGCGAACCAATCCCGAGCGTTCCGGTTTCACGGAGATCGGGCCGTTGGGATAGAACACGCGGGGCTGGTAGCCCTTGTCCAACCAAGTGGTGAACTCATACCAGCGTTGCTGATCGTCCTCCAATTCGAACTCGGCAAGGCGAACGTCCGAGTTGTGCAACACGGTCAGGTCGGACATCTCACCAGCCTGCGGACCGGTCGAAGATTGAATAAGAGTGAATTGGTTCTGCTCGGCGTCCTGCTAGCCTTCCTATCTGTCTCGTTTGTCGTGTTGGTTCAGTTTTGGTACCAGGTGTTTTCCCGTCCTGAAGTAACGATTCCGATGGGGATAATCGGATCCTTCATGTTTCCGTTGATCCTTGGAAATCAGGTTCCTGATCAGATGCTGCGGAGGGCTAAGGAATCGGGAACGAACGAATAAGAGGAGCGGGTCACTCCTCTTTCCATTGCCCTCGCGGGCTGCGTATTGCTACACAGAGCGGATGCAACAGGTCCTGGACTACATCAAGGCGAACCGTTCGCGGTTTGTGGATGAGCTTTGCGAGTATCTTCGGTATCCGAGTATTTCGGCGCAGCCGGAACACAAGCCGGACATGCAGCGGACGGCGAAGTGGCTGGCGGATCACTGCCGGTCGATCGGATTGAAAGCGGAGATCTGCAAGACGAAGGGGCAGGAGATCGTGGTGGCCAAGACGCCGCGAAAGAAGGGGAGTCGCAAGCCTCATTATCTCGTCTACGGGCATTACGACGTGCAACCGCCGGATCCGTTGGATTTGTGGAAGACGCCGCCCTTTGAGCCGACGATTGCGAATGGTAACGTTTACGCCCGCGGTTCCACTGACAACAAGGGGCAGCACATGGCGCACCTGAACGCGGTGGAGGCTTATCTCAAGACCGGGACGGATTTGCCGTGTGACTTGACCTTCGTCGTGGAGGGAGAAGAGGAGATGGGATCGGGCAACCTCACGCCCTTCATCCAGAAGCGGAAGAAGGACCTGACGTGCGACGGAATTGTCGTCTCGGACACGGGGATGCCGAGCGAGAAGCATCCGGCGGTGACGTATTCTCTGCGTGGGGTGATGGCGTTGGAGGTGCGGGTGGATGGGCCGAATCGAGATTTGCATTCCGGGTTGTTTGGCGGGTCGATTGAGAATCCCGCGATGGCGCTTTGTCAGATGTTGGCGAAGTGTCGTAACGACAAGGGGAAGGTTCTCGTGCCGGGGTTCTATGATGATGTCCCCAAGCTGACGAAGTACGAACGGCAACAGGCGGCCAAGGTGCCGCATTCGGATCGGGCGTATTTGAAGATGTTGGGATCGAAGGCGATCTTTGGCGAAGCGGGTTTCACTGCCACCGAACAGCGCACGGCGCGTCCGACCTTTGAGATCAATGGGTTGACCAGTGGTTACCAGGGCGAGGGCAGCAAGACCATCGTGCCGTCGTATGCGAGTTGCAAGATCACCATCCGGCTCGTGCCGAATCAAAAGCCGCAGACGATTCTGCGGAAGGTGAAGGCGCATTTGAAAAAGGTCTGTTCGCCGGCCGTGAAGCTGACGATTGAAGGTGGCCACGAAGGCGATCCTTATCTCGTCGCGCCGGATGGCGATCAGGTGCAGGCGGGTCTCACAGCCTTGCGGGCGGCGTTCAAGCGCGAGCCGATCGTGATGCGTGAAGGTGGATCCATTCCGATCATCAATGACTTCAAGAAGATTCTTGGCGTCGATACTCTGCTGCTTGGATTGGCGTTGCCTGACGACAACCTGCATTCGCCGAACGAGAAGTTCAGCCTGGAGCAATTCCACAAGGGCTCAGTCATGAGCGCGCATTTGTGGCCGGAGTTGGCGAAGTGATCCGCGGGCTGGCTATTCTTCCGTTGATGTTGCTCGTTGCTTGTGGCGGCGAGACACCGAAGCCGACTGCCAAAACGGTACCAAATGCGGTTCCAAAGTCGGCCCCGAAGAAGGCGGTGGAGCTGCCGGACGCCAAGCCGTTGTTGATGCACTACATGCCGTGGTACATGACGCCCGAGGTGCGCGGCAAGTGGGGGCGGCATTGGACGGGAATGGAGTCCCAGCACGATCCGGAGAAGAAGGATTCCAAGGGTCTGCCAGACATCTGGTCGCACTATCACCCGTTGATCGGACTTTATGATTCGACGGATCCGGCGGTGTTGGAGTGTCACCTGTTGCAGATGAAACTGGCCGGTGTCGATGGGGTGGTCGTCGATTGGTATGGGATCTCCGATTACGCGGATTATCCGCAGATCCATGAGGCGGCGCAGGCCATGTTTGCAGCGACGGCGAAGTACGGGATGAAGTTTGCGGCGTGCTTTGAAGACCGGTCGGTGGATTTGCTGGTGAAACGGGACCAACTCAAGCGTGACGAGGTCGGCGATCACTTGGCCAAGACCTTTGGGTGGATGCAGGAGAACTGGGTATCAAAGGCCAACTATTTTCGATTGAACGGCAGTCCGATGATTCTCAATTTCGGACCGATGTTCGTCCGGGAGCCGGACACGTGGGCGGTGGGGTTCGAGCGATTGACGGAGGAACCGGTGTTCCTCGGACTGCATCACCTGTGGAAGCAGGCTGGAGCGGATGGAGGTTTCACCTGGGTGCACAAGGCTCCTTGGGATGGACCGCAGGATGAGAACGTGGTGCTCAAGCGTATCGAAGAGTCGTTTACCTATTTTTCCACGAATCACACCCGCCATCTGGCCTCGGCGTATCCGGGCTTCAACGATGTGTACAAGGAGAGCTACGGCAAGCTGGATCATCGCGGAGGCGATGTGTTGCGACAGACTTTACAGGTTGCATTGAACGGGCCCTGGCCCGGTGTCCAACTCGTCACTTGGAATGACTACGGCGAAGGCACAATGATCGAGCCAACGCATGAATTCGGTTATCAGTTCCTCGAAATCGTGCAGGCCGCGCGCAGGAAGGAAATGGGGACAGTCTTCCCGTTCCTGCCGATCGACCTGCGTTTGCCGGCGCGATTGTATGCGCTTCGTAAGCAAGATGGGGTGGACGCGTCCAAACTGGATGCGATCGCGACCTTGCTGAGAGATGGCCGCTGTGCGGAAGCGCGGGCGCAGTTGCAGGGAGCAGGAGGACGCTGAAGGCTATTTGCCCGATACCATCTCGCGGCCCTTTTCGAGGATCTCGCGTTCGCGTTCGGTGAGGCATGCGATGCCGTGTTCGGCGATCTTGTCGAGGATGGGATCGACTTCGCGTTCGATGAATTCGTGCGGGAGCAGTTCTTCCTCTTCGTCGTCCTCGTCGGTTTCGAAATCGAACACGTCTTCGAGATCCGTGACGGG
>JBMYQZ010000044.1:8657-15599 GCA_049601855.1 Limisphaerales bacterium
AGGTGGGCGTTGCAGGCGAATACTCGGCGGTGGGGGAGGTGGCGGTGGACTGGCCGTGGGTGGGTCCACGCTGGCAAAGGGGACTTCCGGTGGCTCGACGCGTTCGATCAACGGACGCGCCTTGATGCGGGAGCGGATGGCTTCCCAAGCATTCAGCACGCGATCGGCCTGCACGATCCAGCGGATGTAGACCAAGCCCATCCAGATGCCGCCAAGGTGTGCCGCGTGGGCGACATTTTCAGCGCCGAACTGCCATTCCGCAATACACGCGGCGAGCAGCATCATGACGACGTACTTGCCGCGGGTGGGAATGGGATAGACGAAGGCGAGCCAGAGAACGAGTTTCTGTTCCCAGTGGATGGCGGCGAAGGCAGCAATTATGCCGCAGACGCCAGCGGAAGCACCGAGAAGTGCGATCGGTTCCGTACCGAATCCCTTGGAGACGATCACCTGGGTCAGGCCGCCGGCGACTCCGCTCCAAAGGTAGAGTTTCAGGAAGGAGATGCGCCCGAGAAACGACTCGACCTGTCGCCCGAAGAACCAGAGGAACACGAGGTTGAAAATGATGTGAAGCGGGCCGGTGGTGTCGTGAAGGAATTGAAAGGTGACGAGTTGCCAAGCGTGACCCTGGAGGAGCAGATCCGGCTGGAGAGCCAGATACTGTTCGTAGTTCCAGCCAAGCCGGATGGCGAAGTGCTGGCCGCAATAGACCAACAGATTGATCGCGATCAGAACGGTTGTGACCGTCCAGAAGGCCGGCTGGTGCATCCGCCCAGCATATTGGCGCTCTGCCAGCATTAACTTGGAAGCTACCGTCGGGCGATGGACAATTCAAGAACGGGTATGAGGGCGGTTCAGCAATCAGCAATCAGTGATTGGTAGTCAGTGGAGACGGCCTCGGGACCCAATAACCGATTACTGATCACTATTTCCCTCCGAGACTTGACCGGAAAGGTGCACTCACTAAACTCCGCCGCCTTTGGAAACATGCTGAATTCGCACGAATTGTTCGGTTTTATGTCGCAAGATCTGGCCAACCAGATCTTGGAAAACACGTTTGGAGAGGACAAAGACACCTACAAGGCGACCGTCGCCGCCGTGGCGCAAGCGCGCAAGCTGCGGCCAGTGTTCCTGCAGCGTCAGTCCAAGCCGGCACGGAACAGGACGATTCTGGAGACTCTGGCCCGTCCCGGGCTTTCCCAAGCGGCTGACAATCTTCTGCGCAATTGGTTGATCAAGAATCAGACGGGGATGTTGAAGGATTTCCTCGATGGCATGGGTATCGAGCACGATGACGGCGTCGTCGAAGACCTCCCAACCGAGGTGGCGGACGACAAGTTGGAGTCTGGTATTGTTTTGATTTTGGAGAAATATCCGAAGGAAAACGCCTTGGTCTACCTGCATGCGTTCAACTCCATGAACGATTGCACTTGGAAGAACCTCGACGAGCAGTTGCAGACCGACGATCGACTCCAGTTCTGATGCTCTCAGGCTGGAAATGAACTTTTTTCACTGAAAAAGGGCGGTTTTCTGAACTTTCTTCTGGTCACTTAGGGGCCAATCCGTATTCTGCCGCCCTCTTACCGGGAATTATCACCCGAAAAACGATAGTTTTATGGAACCTACTGGAGATATCGCCGTCATTGGTCTGGCCGTCATGGGTCAGAATCTCATCCTGAACATGAACGACCACGGGTTCACCGTGGTGGCGCACAATCGCACGGTCGAGAAAGTCGACCGTTTCCTCGCGAATGAAGCCAAGGGCACGAAGATCATCGGCGCCCGTTCGATCCAGGAAATGGTGGCCAACTTGAAACGTCCTCGCCGCGTCATGCTTATGGTGAAGGCTGGTGAAGTGGTTGATCAATTTATCGAGCAGGTCATTCCGTACCTTGAGCCCGGTGACATCATCATCGACGGCGGTAATTCCCTCTACCATGACTCCAATCGCCGTACGAAGTACCTGCGCAGCAAAGGTCTCTTCTATATCGGCACGGGCGTTTCTGGTGGTGAAGAAGGCGCTCGAAAGGGGCCCTCGATCATGCCCGGTGGCTCGCCCGAGGCTTGGCCGCATGTGAAGGACATTTTCCAAGGCATCTCCGCGAAGGTTGAGGATGGAACTCCCTGCTGTGATTGGGTGGGCGAAGATGGCGCCGGCCATTACGTCAAGATGGTCCATAATGGCATCGAGTACGGTGACATGCAGCTGATTTGCGAAGCCTACAACCTGATGAAGAACGGCCTCGGTATGTCGGCTGACGAGATGCACGAGACCTTCGCGGAATGGAACAAGGGCGATCTCGACAGTTATCTGATCGAAATTACACGCGACATTCTCGGGTACAAGGACGAAGACGGTGAACCGCTCGTCGAGAAGATCCTCGATACCGCGGGCCAAAAGGGCACCGGCAAATGGACCGTCATCAATTCTGCTGAACTCGGCATGCCGATCACCCTGATCGCCGAAGCCGTCTACAGCCGCTGCGTTTCCGCGCTCAAGGACGATCGAGTTCGCGCCCAACGCAAGATCAAGGGACCCAACCCCAAATTCACCTTTGCCAAGAGCCCGGAGAAGAAGGCCGCATTTGTCGAAGACATCAGGCATGCCCTCTACGCCTCCAAGATCGTCAGTTACGCCCAGGGTTACATGCTCATGCGCGCCGCGGCCGACGAGTACAAATGGAAGCTCAACTACGGCGGCATCGCCCTCATGTGGCGTGGTGGCTGCATCATCCGCTCCCGCTTCCTCGGCAAGATCAAGGAAGCCTTTGACAAAAAGCCCAAGCTCGCCAACCTGCTCCTCGATGATTATTTCCGCGGTGAGATCAAGAGCTCGCAGAAGGCTTGGCGCAACGTCATCCAGAACGCTGTGAAGAAGGGGATTCCGGTTCCCGCCTTCAGCACGGCTCTCGCCTTTTTCGACCAGTATCGCAACGGCGTTCTGCCCGCGAACCTCTTGCAGGCCCAGCGCGATTACTTTGGCGCCCATACCTACGAACGCATCGACAAACCGCGCGGTGAGTTCTTCCACACCAACTGGACTGGTCGTGGTGGCGACGTCTCCAGCTCGACTTACAACGCCTAAGCGATCAGGATTCAGAATTCGAAAGGCCGGCGATTGCCGGCCTTTTTCTTTGCCCGGTCAGAACTGACTGACCGACCGATCTTCACAAGAGCGGCGGGCAGGGGATGTTGATCGCCGCACAAATCGCGCGAAGCATTTCGGCTTCTCCGGTCTGGATTTCGCCATCGGCGGTGACGCATTCGGCGCAGGCCTTGACGATGCGTTCCTTGACGCGGACGTCGGCGGCGACGACGCGGTCCATGGCTTTATCGACGGCGTTGAGGCCGCACTGATCAATCGGAAGGTGGGAAAATTGATGGTGGTGGTTGATCGCGGCGACACCGGTCCGATAGGCGTTGGCGACTTCTTCATCGTCTTCGTGACTGAGGTAGGCGAGGGCGGAGAGAAAGACGTTCGTCTCGTGCAGCAGGGAATCCAAAGAGTGGAACTGCACGCGTTCCTGGGTATCGCCAGTGAAGGTCGGATCGAGATAGCGGCGCAGAAGTTTCTCAAGCGAGAATTCAAAGAGGTCGATCTGTCGATCGGCTTCGGCGAGTTTCTGAACCGTGGTCGCAAACGTGCCGTATTGCGCCGCACTGAGTTGACGCAGGGCGGGAAGCGACATTTCGATCAAGGGAATGCGAGTGCGCTCGTGTAGGTCGGCGGTGGCAGAGGAGAGATTCGCGGCTTCCGCGACGATGGCGGGGTTCTCGGATTCCTGCAGGATCTGGACCTGACGATCACAGACTTCTTCGTCCGGACTCAGAAGCAAGGCGTATGAAAGCGCGACGGCGCCAAAGGGTTCATGCGCAGATTGGACGACTAGCGGGGGCAGACTGCCGATGAGCCCATGCGCGTAGTCGATGTGTTCGGCGTCGATCTCACCAATCTGTTGCATGACACGGTCGGTGGAAACGGGTGCGGCTGGAATGGGAGGAGGCGCAGCGGCGCCACCGGCGAGGCCAGAGACCAGATTCGACTGTCCGGAACCGGCGCCAACTTGTGGTTCAGTAAAGGCGCCTTTGAAATTTGGATCCAATCGCTGGATCCGTTGTGCCAGCGGTGGATGAGTGGAGAAGGCCTCCATGAAACTGGAGCCGAGTCCGTTGCCGAAGAACAGATGACTGGCTTCCTCCGCTTTCGGGTTTTCGAGCTGTGAGGTGAGTCCGCCAATCTTCTTGAGCGCGCCGGTGATTCCATTCGGATTGCGGGTGAATTGAACGGCCGAGGCGTCGGCGAGGAATTCGCGCTGACGGGAAACCGCGGCCTTGATGAGTTTTCCGGCCAACATGCCGATGCCGCCGATGATCATCAATGCCAGGCCGAGCATCGGAAGCCCTTTGTTGTCACGTCCTCCGCGTACGTACAACAGAACGCGGCCGATGACGGCGATGCAGAGCAATCCATGGATCCAACCGGTCAGTCGGAGGTTGATCTTCATGTCACCGTTGAGGATGTGACTGAACTCATGCGCCATCACGCCCTGAAACTCGTCGCGGTTGAGTTGTTCCATGCAACCGCGGGTGACACCGATGACGGCGTCGTTGATGCTGTTGCCAGCAGCGAAGGCGTTGATGCCCTGCTCGTGATCCATCAGGTAGGTGTCGGGCACCGGCACGCCGGAAGCGATGGCCATTTCCTCGATCACGTTGAGCACCTGGCTTTCCTGGCGATCGTTCGTGGAGCGATCGAGCAGGCGGCCGCCGAGCATTTCGGCGATGGCCTTGCCGCCCGCGGAGAGCTCGGCCATTTTCATGACGCTGCCGATGAAGACGACCGCCAAGGTGCCGCCGGAGGCCCACATGAAGAGTTTCGAATTCCAGAGTGCCTCGGCGGAAACTTCCAGCCCACCCTTACCGCGGAGGAAGATCAGGGCCAAGACGACGTAGATCAGGCAGATCGTTCCGCCGATCGCGGCGATGAAATAGAAGATGAGCTTGCCCGTGTTCTTGCGGGCGCGGTCTTGATGACCGAAGAAGTCGTTCATGAGTCAGTAATCAGTGATCACTGATTGCTTCATTCATCAGAATTGCACCTTCGGTGCGTTGCGTTCCTGCTGCTCGGTGATTTCGAAGAAGGCGGCTTCCTTGAAGTTGAACATGCCGGCGATGATGTTGGTGGGGAACATCTCGCGCTTGGTGTTGTAGCTCATCACCGAATCGTTGTAGGCCTGTCGGGCGAAGGAGACCTTGTTCTCGGTCGAGGTGAGTTCCTCGGTGAGCTGCATCATGTTCTCGTTGGCCTTCAGGTCCGGGTAATTCTCGGTGAGCATCATCAGGCGCCCAAGCACGCCACCAAGGTTGCCTTCGGCCTTGGAAAGGGCGGCCATGGCGGCCGGATCGGACGGGTCGGCGCTGACATTCACCTCGCATTTCTGCGCCTCGGCGCGGGCGGAGATGACGGCGTCGAGGGTTTCCTTCTCATGCTTCATGTAGCCCTTGGCGGTCTCGACGAGATTGGGAATCAGGTCGTAGCGGCGCTTGAGCTGGACATCGATCTGGGCGAAGGAATTCTTGAAACGGTTTCGGAGGGTGACGAGGCCGTTGTAGGCGCCCATCACCCAAAGGCCGACGACGATGGCGACAAAGAGGAGAACTCCGAGAATGATATAGACAGGGGTCATAAGCGTGTGGATGCGGGGTTAACGTTCGACTGACTGACTTGCAGCCTAGACTAGGCAAGCCCGGTGTCAGTTACAAAGAAAAGATGGTATTGGAAGTTTGGAGATTGGGCTTGCCGCGACAAATCTCCAATCTAGGTTTTAAACAGTCATGTCTCCGCATCCCCTACACCGATCGATTGCCGGTCTGCTGGTTGTGGTCCTTGTGTTACAGACCTTTGGAGCATGGGCGTGCGTGAATACGCGTTACTCGCGGGAGGAGGAACGGCAACTGACCGGGGATGTCGTCAAGCTGATCATGGGGCAGTTCGCGCATCACGGAGAATACTTCTATCGCTTGGAATTGGAGAAGACGACGGAGGAGTTGAACACCGATCCTGCAAACGTCGAGGCACGTAATGATCGGGCCGTGGCTTGGTTGAAACTTGGCGAATACGACAAGGCTGAGCAGGAGTTGTTATCGATTGAGAAGACCCATCCAGGGCGCTATCGCACGCACGCCAACCTGGGGGTGCTCTACAAGAAGATGGGACGACTACCCGAAGCCGCGGCAAGTGTGCGTCGTTCCCTGGAGATTCGACCGGAAGGGCATCTCGGGCTCGGCGACTATTACGTGCGCATGATTGATTGGTTGAACGACTGCAAGAATTTCCCCTTGGACCTGCGCTGGCACGGCAATCCGGAAGACGGCCGTCGCATTCCACCGACCATGAACTTCCTCGGCATCGCCTACACCAATGGTTGGTCGGCGACCGCCACCAATCCCCTTGTGAATCGCGAGTATCTCGAGACCTTGATCAAGGCGGATCGCAGCTTCGCCGACGCCGTTTTCGTACTGGGCGACGTGCTGGCCCATGCGGGGGAGAAGGAACTTGCGTATCGCGCCTATGTCCAAGCGTTCTACGACTTGGATCATCCGGCGGGAAGTGCGCTGCGAAAAAGAATGCAGGACATTCATCGCGAGTGGCAGGTGGAGGCGAAAATGAAGGCAGGCTACATCGTCCTTCCTGGACGTAAACTGATCAGCCAATTGGGGGTGGAGGCCAAACTGGCAGCACACTGGGTGGACGACTTCGAAAAGACCGAGACCCAGTTGCTCAAGCAAGGCAGGACGCCCGACTTCAATGCGGTCAAGGCGGAGATGGCGGCGCAGCAGAAACTTGAGCCGAGTTATATCTTTGCGGGCGTCGTGAAGGGGAGCAAGTCGGAGCAAGGGCGCGGGTCCTACTGGGTCGCTGCGTTCGCGTTCTTGTCGGTC
>JBMYQZ010000045.1:0-5779 GCA_049601855.1 Limisphaerales bacterium
TTTCTACCGGCGAAGCCTGTGGGCGCATCACCGCCGAACCGTGCGCGGCGCAGACCGACCTCCCACCTTTCGACAATTCCGCGATGGACGGTTATGCAGTCGTTTCTGCCGACGTGAAGCAGGCATCGGCTGAACAACCGGTTTCATTGAAGGTGATTGGAGAAGTTCCCGCCGGCACGCGATTCGACGGCAAAATTGAAGTGGGCGAATGCACCCGCATCTTCACCGGATCTCCCGTTCCCGCCGGCGCCGATGCCGTGGTGATGCAGGAAGACACCATGCGTGAAGGCGATACCGTGCAGATTCTCGACTCAGCACGGCCATTCGAACACGTTCGCTTGTGCGGCGAAGACATAAAGACGGGGCAATCACTGGTCGCTGCCGGGCAACGAATCACGCCGGGCATGGTGAATCTTCTCCTCGCATCGGGCTGCGGTGAATTGGCCGTAGCCAAACAACCTGTCATCGGCCTGCTCGCGACCGGAGACGAATTGCGGACGGCAGGTCAATCGTTGGAGACCGGTCAAATCTACGAGAGCAATCGTCACATGCTGGCCGCGCAGGTGGAGCACGCCGGTTGCCTCCCACGCGTCTACGACCTCGTTCCCGATCAACTTGAAGCCACGCGCAAGGCCTTGGAAAATGCCTTCGCCGAATGCGATGCGATCATCACCTCCGGCGGCGTATCCGTCGGCGATCACGACTTCGTGAAACAGGCCTTAACGGATATCGGAGGTGAGCTGGACTTCTGGCGCGTACGTGTGAAACCCGGCAAACCCTTTGTCCATGGAAAGCTGGGCTCCAAGAATCTCTTCGGCTTACCCGGAAATCCCGTCTCGGCCTTCGTTACGTTCATGGTGCTCGTCCGGCCGGCGTTGCTGACCTTGCAGGGCGCCACCAACACTGCGCTGCCAACCCACCCCGCCCGCCTCGCCGACACCCTTCCGAATCGGGGCGATCGCCGTCACTTCATGCGCGTGCACGTCAACCCCGAAGGGAAAGCCAGTTCCGCCGGCGCGCAGGCTTCGCACATGCTGCACTCCCTCGCCGCAGCCAACGCACTCGTCGACGTGCCTCCCGCCACCACCTTGGAAGCCGGCCGCGAAGTATTGGTGCAACGCTTCGACTTTTGACCTTAATTTTCTTCGAGTGCGAAAAGTCACGAAAGTCTCCGCCATGCAAAGACTCGCCAACGAATGGCGGAAGTCGGGTGCGCAGATTTCTTTGGTGCCGACGATGGGCTTCTTGCACCAAGGCCACCTCAGCCTTTTGCAACGCGCCCGCAAGGCGGCGGGTCCGAATGGAAAGGTCGTGGTGAGCATCTACGTCAACCCCACGCAGTTCGGCGCAACCGAAGATCTCGGAGCCTATCCTCGCGATTTGAAGCGAGACCTGAACGACTGTCGAAAAGCAGGCGCCGACACTGTCTTTGTCCCCGCCGATACCGAGATCTATTCTGGCAGCAAGGACGGATACTATTCCACCTACGTGGTCGAAGAAACCTTGTCACGACACATGGAAGGCGCATCGCGTCCCGCGCACTTTCGCGGCGTCACCACGGTAGTCGCCAAACTGTTCAACTCGATTCTCCCCGACTCGGCCGTGTTTGGCGCCAAGGACTGGCAACAAGCCGCCGTGATCAAGCGCATGGTTAAGGACCTGAACTTTCCGGTGAAGATCGTCGTTGCACCGACCGTTCGCGAAAGCGACGGCTTGGCCATGAGTTCCCGCAACGCCTATCTCACGAATGCCGAGCGCAAACAGGCCAACGTTCTCTGCGAAGCCATCCGCCTCGCCCGACGAAGAATCCGCTCCACAGACAAACCGATGACTGCTTCCTCACTCAAGAAGACGATCGGCAAATTCGTGGCTAATCATCTCCTCGCCCGTCTGGACTACGTGGAATTCTTTCATCCCGAGACTTTGGAGGTACAATCGAAAATCGGCCGCGGAACCCACATGGCGATGGCCGTGTTCTTCGGCAAGGCAAGATTGATCGACAACGGCCGACTTTGAGCGTGGCAAAAAACGAGAGACATTTTGATTTCCTGATCCTCGGCAGCGGAATCGCCGGATTGTTCTTTGCGCGCAAGGTGGCGCCGCACGGCCGGGTGGCCATCGTCACGAAAAAGCATCGCGCCGAGTCGAACACCAATTACGCCCAAGGCGGCATCGCCGCGGTGACCAGCAAGGAAGACTCCGTCGAGATGCACGTTGCCGACACGCTCAATGCCGGCGCCGGCCTTTGCAAGGAGGACGTGGTTCGCACGATCATCGAGGAAGGTCCGGAGCGCGTGGGCGAATTGATGGATCTCGGCATGGAGTTTTCCGAACGTGAAGTTCCGGGTGCGGACGGCGTCCGCGAATTCGATCTCGGCAAGGAAGGTGGTCATTCCAAGCGCCGCATCCTGCACGCCAAGGATGCGACCGGTCGTGCGGTCGAGACCTCGCTGCTCAATGCGGTGAACAAGCACGAAAGCGTCGAATGGTTCGAAGATCACATTGCGATCGATCTCATCACCACGAGAAAACTTGGCTTGGAGGGAAGCAACCGCTGTCTTGGAGTTTACGCGCTCGATCAGATTTCCGGCGAGGTCGAAACGTTTTCCGCGGACACCGTACTCCTTGCCACCGGCGGTTGCGGCAAGGTCTATCTCTACACGACCAACCCAGACATCGCGTCTGGCGACGGCGTCGCGATGGCTTATCGGGCAGGAGTACCGGTCGCGAACATGGAGTTCATCCAGTTTCACCCCACCTGCCTTTATCATCCGCGCGCCAAGTCGTTTCTCATCAGCGAAGCCGTCCGTGGTGAAGGTGGCACCTTGATCGGCATGGACGGACAACCGTTCATGAATGCCTATCACGACCTCGAGTCACTCGCACCCCGCGACGTGGTTGCCCGGGCGATCGACGCCGAGATGAAGAAGACCGGCAGCGATTACATGCAGCTCGATATCACGCAGAAGTCGGCCCCATTTCTGATCGAGCGCTTCCCGAATATCTACAACACCTGCATGAAGTTCGGTATCGACATGACCAAGGAACCTATCCCGGTCGTGCCCGCCGCGCATTATCAATGCGGTGGCGTCCGTACCACCGTGAACGGTGAAACGGGCATCGACGGTCTCTTTGCCGTGGGTGAGGTCGCCTGCACGGGCCTGCATGGAGCCAATCGCCTCGCCAGTAATTCACTCCTGGAAGCGCTCGTCTGCTCCACGCGCGCCGCCAAGATCGCGATCGGCCATTCGCTGCCTCCAGCCAAGGAAGACATCCCGCCCTGGCAACCCGGCAACGCGCACGATCCGGACGAGCTCGTGGTGGTCTCCCACAACTGGGATGAGCTACGCCGCACAATGTGGGATTACGTCGGCATCGTCCGCACGACCAAGCGACTCCAGCGCGCGAAGAAACGGATCCAGATGTTGCAGGAGGAAATCCAGTCTTACTACTGGGACTTCACCGTTTCCAACGACCTTCTCGAATTGCGCAATCTCGCCACGACCGCCGAACTCATCGTCGACTGCGCCATGCAACGTCACGAAAGCCGGGGACTGCACTACACGCTCGATCACCTCGAGCCGAATCCCGATCTGGCACAAACCGACACCATCGTCCGCAAGCCGGACTAGACGTTGACTCTCCCAGCCAACGCCTCCTCGAAAAACAACTCCACCGTCTTGGCACTCTTGGGCATTTGTCCGAAGGACCAGCGTTTTTCATGCTGGTGATAAGCGAAGCGGGAGAAACCTGCTCCATCAGGCGCATAGACGTAGCCCCAATCACCATGGCCAAAGATCGCGATGTGTACACGCATACGGATCTTCAACAGTTTCCATTTCGAGCGCGGATCGAGGCTCCTACCGCGGCGATCGCGATCGGCCATGAGCTCCTTCAGCACCGGCTGCACGCCACTCAGCTCACCGTTATCCATCACTTGGTGATAGGCCGAGACGAGATGCGCACAACAGCGACGAATGTCGTTTAATTTGAGCTTCCCACGGGCATGCGACCAAGTTGGGCAATTGCATGATTGATGATGCAGATCCGCTTCGAAGGTCGTGCGTGAATCGTCACATTCGATCGTCACCGTCCGGTCGCCCATCGGCAACGGCACATCCTCGATCTTGATCGAAGACAGCGGCAAGGGATCATCCACCGCTGTCGTCGAGGAAGATCCCCGCGAGCATTCGCGCTCGATGAGCTCCAAGTCAGCGTGGATTTCATCGCGATCACTTTTCGTCGGCGCGTGACCGGAAAACATTTCGGCGAGGATTCCCACCAGTTTTTCTCCAGGCCAACTGTGTCGCGCGTCCCGGTGCTCGTTCAGGAAATAACCCAAGGCGAGCAGTTCCTTGTTGGTCACCTCGCCCGAGCCACCAATGGCGCGCAGGCAGGTCAGGGTTTCGAGGTGCGGTTCTTCGCCATCAGGGAGTCTCCAAGCATCCGCTGGGTCTTCGAAAGGAGATCCGAAAGGGCTGTCCAATTCAGTCATAAGAGAAGCAGGCATAGTCGTTCAGGTTGTTCTTCAGCTTCCAAGGCTTGAAAAAAAGTAGCATCCGATGAACTGGTTTCAACTTCGCGAGTTTCCAACCACTGGTAAGAAAAAGTCCTACAAACAACAGTATCGATCTTCGGAAATAACGGGTAAACAGGCTGGTTTCGGGGTTTTTTGACTGATAGCGTACATTCCATGAGCGCAGACGAGGCTTTTGTGCAGCAATTGTCGGATATGGCCGAGCAGCAGGCCAAGACGACCGCCACGGAGTTTGGAGTGGAACTCGATTTCTCACCTGAGAGCCTCGACAAACTCGATGAAGTGATCGCCCAACCAGAATTCAAATCAGACGGAAACGACAGCGCTGGCACCGGTCTTGGCGTCTATGTCGGCGAAGTCATTCGCCGGAATCTCGGCGCGCGTTGGACGGAGAATGAGGAGTATGGCGTCCACCTGCGCAGCGTCGGCGATGAAAACATGATTTCACTGCCCATTCGTTGGATTCAGAGGCGCATCGGTTATGGCCACGACGAATCCCTCATGGACAAGTATCGCTCGCTGGTCCATCAGCTCGAAGGCAGAGCCACGGTTTCCGAAGGCACGGCCGCGTTCATTGCCGGACCGGATGGCATCATGGAGGAAGACCATGGCATCCCCGAGATCCTCGTGCGCGCTCCCGCAATCATCTTTCACATCACGGCCGCGGCGGACGGTGAGGTGGACGACGAGGAGCGCGAACAGTTCATGCGTTTCATGGCCGATTACACTGAGGAGCGTTCGCCGCTCTTCAAGCGGGTCGTTGTCGCCATGCGGCCGAAGATCAACCAGTACTTTGCGTATCTGAATTCGCCGGAGTTCAACGATCACGAATCGCTCGACCTGATTCAGAAATCGGTGGACGCCCAATTCACCGAGGAAGAGGCCCGGGCCTTCAAGGTCGCATTGCTCGACCTCGGCAAGAGCGTGGCGGATGCCTCCGGCGGTTTCCTTGGTTTTGGTGACAAGATCAGCGAAGAGGAAATCACCTGGCTGACCCACATTGCCGAGGTGTTCGGTCTGGCTGCCGAGAAGTAACTGCAACCCATGGCCGAGGCCGCTCCATCAACTGCCCGCCCGCCAAAGGCCTGGTTCAAACCGCTCGCCATTCTGCTCAGCACCGGCATCGGTCTGGCCTGCATCGCAGCCTTGATGATTCACCAGGAACGATTGGTTGTTTCCTTCAGCCCATTTGAGGTCCGCCTGCAAGAACCGCCCGTTTACCTCTACGAGCAAGGTCACGAG
>JBMYQZ010000045.1:5789-15354 GCA_049601855.1 Limisphaerales bacterium
GGCTGGCGAAATGTGCCCAACTGGAAAGCCACGACCTTCGGCAAACCCTTGACAATCGGCCCGCAGGGTTTCCGCGACAAGGCCTACTCACTGGCCAAACCGCCGGAGACGAAGCGAATGCTCGTGCTCGGCGATTCCTTCACCTGGGGCTACGGCGTCGCGGACAACGAGATCTTCACCGAGGTATTGGAACGCGAACTGAACGAGCGCGGTCAGAAATGGGAAGTGATCAACACCGGAGTGTCCGGCTGGGGCACCGACCTGGAGTATCTTTTCTTTCGGGATGAAGGCCGCCGGTTCGAACCCGATGTGGTCGTGCTGGCTTACTTCCTCGGCAATGACTGGGGCAACAGTGTCGCCACCATTCAGTACGGCCTCGGCAAACCCTGCTTCACCGACACCAACCTCACCAGCGTCACCCCGCCCATCCTGAACCCCGGCAAGGAATATCAGTACAACCTGGAACTCGATCCGGTCATGCATTCGATCGCTTTGATCAACGCCACGCACGAGCTCTGCCGTGAAAGCGATGCGGAATTTCTCGTCCTGTTCTTCGGTGCACTGGGCGTTGATCCCGGATCGGAAACTGACAAGTTTGCGGCTCGCTTCATGCCCTCGGTCATGAAGCAGTTGCAGGATCGCCAAGTCGACTTCATTGATGTTGATGGCGAATTCGTCCGCAGCGGCGCAACGTCACAGGCGGTCTTCGGCGGCAACAGCGATGGGCATTGGAACGCGACCGGTCACATGTTGGTCGCCGGTTTCATCTTCCGGTGGCTGCAGGCGAACCCGCTGCCGTAGTGCTCTCGATCGGTCGACTACGCCACATAGGTCAGCGACGCTCCATAGGCCCGATAGGTCGTTCAGGTCTTTTACGACCTAAGCAAACGTCGCTCTCTCCGGGTCTCTCAGCTCCAATCCTACTGCGATAAAAAAATATCTTTTCCCCGCTTGACGAGAACGGAACAAAAGATATTTTTTTATCACTTTCACCGAACTCCCGAATCTCATCATGAACGATTTTTCCAAACTCAGTCGTCGCGAACGCCAGATCGTCGACATCCTGTTTGCGCAGGGTGAGGCGACCGCGCTCCAGATCCAGGAGGCGCTTCCCAACGCCCCGTCCACCATGGCCATCCGCCGCATGCTCAGCATCCTCGAGGAAAAGGGGCAACTGAAGCGCCGGAAGGAAGGACGTGAATTCGTCTACATGCCCAAGCAAGAGCGTAAGCGCGCTGGCGCCAACGCGATGCAACACATGCTCGACACTTTCTTCGGCGGCTCCGTCGAGGAAGCGCTGGCGACCCATCTCGAAAAGCCCGGTGCCCGACCGAGCGACGAGGAACTCGCCCGAATGGTCCAACTCATCAACCAAGCCCGCAACGAAGGAAAATAATGAAAACTCCCGCCATCATTATCGGCGCCGCCGCCGTTGTTCCCATCCTCAGCGATGCCGCCTTGAAGAGCGTCGCCCTGCTCATACTCGTGGGCGCGCTGATGCTCTCGCTGCGCAAGGCATCGGCCGCCACCCGCCACACCGTCTGGATATTCGCGATGGTCGGTTTGCTCGCGCTGCCGATCCTTTCGTTCTCGCTGCCGAAATGGACCGCCCTGCCGTCGGCTTTCCAAATCGCCGCTCCTCCGTCAGATATCGAGCCATCAATGGCGCCAACCATCGCGACGCTGCCGACGCCAATGCCGCTGGAACCGGTCGCCCCAACGACCAAATTGGCCGAACCCTTGATGGCACCCGCTGCCGCCATCGACATCAGTTCCGCGTTGGTTCTGCTTTGGGCTGCGGGTGCTGTGCTGTTGCTCCTGCGCCTGCTCCTGAGCCACTGGCTGTTGCGGTCATTGGCACGTTCGTCCCGGATCGAGCCGGCCTTGCAGGCGCGATTTGAGCGCACGCGACAGTCCCTCGAAATCCCCGTCGAGGTTGCATTGCGCGTCAGTTCCAATTCGGTCATGCCGCAGACCTTCGGTTTCTTTCGCCCCAGCGTCGTGCTTCCGGCCGACGCCGTCTCGACTGCAGGCTGTCCTCGCGCATGAGCTCGGACACATCAAGCGCCGGGATCCCCTCGCCCAGCTTCTGGTGCAATTCGTCTGCGCAATCTACTGGTTCAATCCGTTGGTCTGGATCGCCGCCCGACAGATCGAAAGCGACCGCGAACGCGCCTGCGACGATCTCGTGCTGAACCACGGAGTCAAGGCGTCCGACTACGCCCAGCACTTGCTGGAAGTCGTCACCGGCTGCAACGAAGATCGTCTCACCGCCTGCGCTTCGGTCGGAATGGCCCGTCCGTCACGGCTCGAAGGTCGCGTGGTTTCCATTCTCGACGAGCGCGTGAATCGTCGTTCCATCCCCCGCGCCTTGCTGGCGGTGACCTTGGTCGCCACAGCCGTAGCCATCGTGCCGCTGGCCATGATCGAAGCCCAGGCACAGCAACCACCAGAAGCGATTGCGGCGGATGACACCTCCCCTCCACCGATCAGTCCCGGGCGTTCGGCCGACGACAGCGTCGCCAGCATGAACGCCATCGATCGTCTCCTCCACCGTCGCTTGCAGGAGGAGGGCATCGATCTCACCAAGCTCAAACACCCTGAGAAACTCACGGCCACTCAACGCCTCAACATGATCCGCGCATTCTATCGTTTCTTCCTCAAGCGCCAACCCTCCGTTGAGGAACTCAAAACCGCCGACTCCAATTGGTCGCAATCCGATTACTATCGTTTGGCGGAATCCCTCGCCTCGCAGACCTTCAAATCTGACACCTTGCCCCCTCCTCCGGCGCCCCGGAAACCCGTTCCCCTGCCAGAGGCGGTCATTGAGAACAAATCGGCGGATTGGCCGGACGCGTTCCCCTTAACCAATAAAGAGGGCCTTGGAAAGCCGGTTTGGTCCACGCAGATGCCCGGCAGCCAAAGCTACGGCCAACCCGTCACGCGCAATGGCCGCATCTACATCATGGATGAATCCGGCTGCCTGCACTGCCTCGACGGCAAGACCGGCAAGCAGTTGTGGAGCGAAGACAAACCCAATCAGGTCACCGATGCATTCGTGGCCCGAGCTTACCAGGATCTGGCGGGGCGCCGTCCCAAAGGCAAAGCCAACAAGATGAAATTGCTGCACGATCTCAGTGCCATGTGGCGCGCCCGCCTGCATCCCAAGGCCCCTCAGCCGCAGGACAACAACGTGGAACTCGCAGCCGAACCCGACGCCCTGCACCCTCCGGATGTGGTCACGCCAATGCCAGCGGTCCCCGCCGGCGATACCACGCGTGCCTCCAAACGCCCGCGCCCAGCTGGCGGATTCCACCCGCCTGAAGCGGCCGGATATGATCCGGCCCCGCGGCCACCGACCGTCCACGTTCCAACCGAACTGCCCACGGCCAAACCGCTGGCCGTCCCGACCAAGAAGCGCTTCCGTCCGAACAGGCCGCAACCCTTGAACGCCGCTGCAGCCGAGAACCCCTTCTTCGACGCCCCGGAACCGGCTCAACCAGTTCCTTCATTGCAACCCTCCCGTCCGAGGCCACTCCCCTCCCGCAAGGTAACAGCCGTTGAGGAAGTGCCCTTCGCGACTACGATGGACCGCAACATCGATCCGGTGGACCGCGCCCCCAAAGCCCCTCGTTCCTCCCCGCCAATGATCCTCGATGACATTGCATCGAATGCGACAGCGGAACCGGCCTTCGATCCAATTGTCAGCAATAGCCGGCCGCAAAGCACAGTCGTTCGCGATCAACGACGCGAATTGACCAAGCACTGGCGCGACCTGGTATCTGCGCGTGAACAGCTTCGAGACTCGGTAAAGAAACGGCATCAGACCGGACTCGCCTCCGCTACCGACCTTAATAATGCCGACCAAGCCCTGACCGAGTCGCGGATCGGCCACGCCAAGGCCTCAAACAAAGAAAGCCAGATCGTGAAGTATCTGAAGGAACTGGTCTCCCTGCGCGAGCATCGGCTCAAGCGTCAGGAAATCTTGTTCAAGCAGGGATTCGTCTCGCAAAGCGATCTCCTACAGGCTCGTGAGAAATTGATCGAATCCAAGATCCGACTCGCCGAAGCCGTGATCGGCGACAAGGTTTCAACCGCTTGATCAGCAGCGGAACTCGCTCAGTCGATGCAACCAGTCGCGCAGCCATGACTGATCGGCGTCGAGTTCATTCGCCTCCGGGTAGGTGAAGTTTCCAATCACCCCCGCGAGCGCATAGTCCGCGTAAACCGGTTCTTCCCCAAAGAGGAACCGGTTTTCCGTCAAGGTGCCTTCGAAGCGGTTCAACGCTGACGTGAATTCAGCCTGCAGCGAATCCGCTTTCGCCCGCCAGGCATCCACACAACCACGCCCGAAGCGACGTTCCTTGTGCCGGATCACCGCCGTGCGTTGCGAAAGATCTTCAATGGCCGGCAGGTAGTGAATATCGCAAAGCTTGAACCCGAAACCTTCAAGCTCGTCTTCGATGTAACTCACCATTACCTCGTGAATCCCCGAGATTCGCGTCGGGAACATCTCATTCGAAACGAACTTCTCGTTCACGTATTGCGCCACGTTGAGTGACGAGTCATCGGACTCGGAAACCACTTCATCGCCATCCACCAACACGGGCACCTGGTAATACGCACCACCGGTCAACTCGATCACCTTGCTCCGATCCCAATTGAGAACGGTGATGCTCTCGTACTCCTTGCCCGACGCCTTCAGCATCATCGTGATCGGGATGCAATACGGGCTGTGGAGCATTTCGTAGATCTGTAACATCATTGGGCCTTGAGAATGAATTTCGTCGCCAGTCCGAGGAAGATAAAGAAGCCGGCGATGTCTGTGATTGTGGTGAGAAAAATACTTGAGGCGAGCGCCGGATCAATCCGCAAGGCCTTGAGACCAAAGGGAATCAAGACCCCGAACATCGCTGCCGCCACCATGCTGAGCAACATCGCCACGCCGGCGACGATTCCGATCTCCGGACTGCCTTTCCAAAACCAGCCGATCGCTCCCACGATGACACCAATGGCAATCCCGTTGATCACTCCGAGCAAGATTTCCTTGAACAACACCTTCCTGCCCTCACCGGGTTCGAGTTCGCCGAGCGCCAGATCACGAATGATCACGGTAAGCGTCTGCATGCCGGCATTCCCCCCCTGCCCTGCAATCACTCCAAGGAAAACGGCCAACACCGGAAGCGCGCTGATCGTGCTCTCAAAATAGGCCACCACCACCGCCGCCATGAAAGCGGTCAACAAGTTCACGCACAGCCAGGGAAGCCGGCGCGTGATGGACGTACTCCACGGCGTGGAAGAACGTTCTTCACCGGACAAACCGACCATCAGCTGCATGTCCTCCGTCGCCTCTTCCTGCGCCACTTCGAAGGCTTCACTCGCGTGCACCACGCCGACCAGCGCCCCAACCTTGTCCAACACGGGCAGACCCATGTAGCCATAATTTTCGAAGCGACGAGCCACCTGTTCCTGATCGTCATCCACGCGCAGAAACTTGATATCGCGATCCATCACCTCTTCGACCGACGAGGTCGGCTTCGCAAAGACCAGCTCACGCAACGGCACCACGCCAACCAGGCGCGTCGCGTCATCCACGACATACAGATAGGAAATATCATCCCGCTTGCGATCCGCGGTTTCCCGCAGGCGTCGTTGGCAGTCCTCCACCTTCTCGTCCGCGCCCAAGGTGAAGAAGCGGTCGCTCATGATACCGCCGGCGGTATCCTCCTCGTACTGGAGTAGTTCCTCAATCGGCGCGCTGACCTCATCAGGCAACGCGTCGAGCAGCTCTTCACGTTTCTCCTCCTCGATCTCACCGAGAATGTCGGCCGCATCGTCGTGCTCGAGTTCGCCAACGAGTTCGACCAACCGGGACTTGTCCAGACCCTTGGTAACCTCCTCGAATTGATCCTCGTAAAGTTCCGCCAACGCCGCCGCCGCGTTTTCCCGCGGCAGGTTGGTCAGCAGATCTGCGCGTTCGTCGTCCGACAGACGCAGCAACCGGTCAGCCAAGTCCACCGGGTGGAGCTTGACGTACTCTTCAATAAACAATGGACCTTGCTCTTCCATGTCTGCTGCGTGGTGGTTGTCATTCGCTGAGCGCCGATGCCGCGCGGAGTCTGGCGATTGGGACGCGACAGGTCAAACAACAACATTTTGGTTGGACTCCACGCCCGCAGTTCGGAACTCTCGCAACGCCATTCTTTCATGAAGCAGCAGCATCAATTTGTCCTCTCGAAAATCGTTGCCACCCTTGGCCCCGCCAGTTCCGACGTCGACACGATTGGTAAACTCATTGAGGCCGGTGCCCGGGTCTTCCGCGTCAATTTCTCGCACGGCACCAAGGAAGATTTTGCCAAACTGTTGCAAAACGTCCGCACTGCCGCCAGTCGCACCGATCGGTTTATCGGCGTGCTGGGCGATCTCTCCGGCCCCAAGTTGCGCGTCTCCAAGGTCGTCCAAGGCGGGATTGCGGTGACTTCCGGACAATCCGTCATCTTCGACGCCGCGACAACCGAAGCAGTGGCGCCCAAATCAGCCGACGATGCCGTCGTGTTTGGGGTCAATCGCAACGATTTCCTGGAGGACATCCAACCGGATCAACGAGTATTCATCGACGATGGCAACATCCGATTAACCTGCACTGAATCGTCATCCATACGCGTGACCTGTCGCGTTGAGAACGACGGGCTCATCACCTCCGGCAAGGGCATCAACCTTCCAGACACCGATCTGAGTCTACCGTCCTTGACCGAGTGGGACCACGAATGCATCGACTTTGCCGTCGAAGCCGGATTCGACTTTCTCGCACTCAGCTTCGTTCGCAGCGCCAACGACGTGCGCGAACTTAAATCCCGCTTGCGCGAACTCGGCGCCCGCCCCGCCCAACCGCGCAAATCCAGCAGCAATGATCGTCAATACTTCAGCGCCTTCGGCAGCGGGGGGCATTCGTTCATCCCGGTTGTCGCCAAGATCGAAAAGCCCCAGGCCATGGATCAGATTGCAGAGATCGTCGATGAATCCGACGTGATCATGGTTGCCCGCGGCGATCTCGGAGTGGAAATGGATGTCGCCGAAGTTCCGATCTGCCAGAAGAAGATCATCCGCACCTGCCACCACCACGGCAAGCCGAGCATCGTGGCCACCCAAATGCTTCAGAGCATGATCGAAGCCCCTGTTCCCACCCGCGCCGAAGCCACCGACGTGGCCAACGCGATCTTCGACGGAGCCGACGCCGTGATGCTCTCCGGTGAGACTGCCGTTGGCGCGTATCCCGTGCAAACCGTCCGCACGATGCGCCGCATCAATCGCAACGCCAACGACTTCCGCTGCGCCGAAAAACTGACCTTCGAACAACCCAACCGACCGCGTGATTCCAAATATCGCACGGCCGCCTTGGCCCACGGCGTGAAAGTGATGGCCAGCGACCTCGACGTTTCCCTTATTGTCATGTGGTCGGAACTCGGCGGCGGCGCCAGCTACATGGCGCAAAACAAACTCCCCATCCCCATCATTGCCTTCAGCTCCGACACCCATGCCCTTCGCCGCATGTCGCTTCTCTACGGCGTCGTTCCTCGCTACATGGCCAAGCCCGACTCCACCGCCGATTTCATCAAGGCGGTCGATGAGTTGCTCCTAAAAAACGAATGGGTGGAATCAGGCGAACCCATCGTCATCGTCAGTGGCGAACCCGTCGGTACCGCCGGTCTCACCAACCGCATTCGTATTCACTACATCGGGGAGATCTGAAAGCTAGCGTTCCTGTTGGACCAGGACTTTTAGTGACCTTACCGTCGGCTTTGCTGCCAAGTCCACCGCCTGCTTGGTCTTGGACAAGGGCAGGCGGTGCGAGATCAACTTACGAACGTCGATGCGTCGTCCGAAAACCAGCTTCGCGACTTCGTCCTGCAACGTGACGTCCGCCGAATAGCTTCCGAGCAGATCCTTTTCGTCCACGCACACGGTTGACAGATCCACTTCTGTCATCGCCCCTCGCTTGGTGTGCGCAAACAGCAGTAATTGTCCCGCCCCGCGCAACAGTTCCGTGGCTTGTTTGATCGCGGCATCCACGGGCACCGCGATGATCGCGGCATCCAGACCCCGGCCCTTGGTGAGTCGATCGACCAAATCACCGAACTGGGGAGAGTCCGGCTTCACCGCTTCCATCGCACCGAAACTCTTGGCCAATCGCAATCGGCCCGGCATCAGGTCCGTCGCCACCACCTTCATCCCCGCCAGCTTCAACAGCTTCGTGAACATCAATCCGATCGGGCCCTGGCCGGATACCAACACGACGTCACCACGCAACACGTTCAATCTTCGGATCGCTTTCAATACCGTGTTGATCGGTTCCAACATCGCGCCTTCCTCAAACAAATTCCGCTTCGGAATCTTCACGACACCGGGCAGGCAGAAGGACATCACGCGCGCGTATTCCGCGTAACCGCCACCGGACGGTTCAAAGCCGGCCGTGATGCCCGTCCGCTTGTAGACCGGGCATTGCGCAAAGGCCCGATGACGGCAGGCGTGGCATTTCAAACAGGGCACGTGATGATGCAACGCCACCCGCTCGCCCATTTGCAATCCGCTGACCTTGGCTCCCACCTTCACGATCGTACCTGACGTCTCGTGACCGAACACACGCGGCGCGGCCACCGTCCCGTATTGAATCTTTTTGATGTCGGTCGGACAGACTCCACAGGTGGCCACCTTCACCAGCACGTCACCGGCGTGGATGCGCGGCACCGGCAGAGTTTCCAAACGGATGTTGTTCACGCCGCGATAAACCGCCGCCTGCATTTCATCCGGAATCTCAAACTTCATTCGAGGAGTTCCTTACGATTGGCGATCACGTAGTCCCGGAGAATCTCGCCCACCTTCTTGTGCCCCCAGGCGTTCCAGTGGCCGTCGATGTTTCCGACGACCATTTTGAAGAAGGTGAGCTCACGCTTCGTGCATTCGGCGTCGAGATCGAGCAAATGGGCGTTCGGCATTTGTTGGGCAACGGCCGCCGTCAGGTCTCGATCGAAGGCCAGCGATCGCTGGCTTTCCTTTTCGCCGTGGAACCCGAATTTCATCAGAACGAAACGACTGCCGATTTGATCGCACTTATCCGCGATCGCCTTGATCAAGGCCACGGACATGACGAGTTCGTCCTGTTTCTCGTACGGCTTCGACTTCGCGTCCGGGCGGAAGACGGGAGGCTTGAGTCCTGACAGATTGGTGTCGAGAAACAGCGGTTTGCTGAGACCGTATTGAACTGCAGAAACATTGTTCATCGGATCGTTCAAAACGAAGAATGCGAGGATGACCAAATCGGGCTGATACTTCACGCCCTCGGAGCGGAACCAGAGATATTCCTGGTCGGTCCCGTAACCGGACACACCGGAATTCAACACCTCGCATTCCTCGAGTTGTTGTTCGAGGAAGTCAGTAAATCTCTCGTTGTTCCCAACGCCATAGCCCCAGGTGTAAGAATCGCCCAACACGAGGATGCGCTTGGTGCCCGGAGTCTTTTCGTAGGGATACTCGCGATCGCGCAATCCCTTGGAATTGATCAACAGTT